>CAZIJT010000014.1:0-32667 GCA_964539595.1 uncultured Thiohalophilus sp.
GACAGGAAGTCGTGCCGCCAGTGGTTCCACGGGGAATGTTGCCGAAGGGCGGCAAACGGTTGCCGCTGCAATTATCGAGGAGCAGACCCGTGAGACCGAGGTCACAAAGGAAGATCTTGAAAAAGCGGTGAGCCATCTGAAGGACTACGTACAGAGTATGAAACGTGATATGGATTTCAGTGTGGATGACACGACTGGACGTTTCGTGGTGAAAGTTTTTGACTCAGAAACCAGGGAATTGATACGCCAGATCCCATCTGAAGAGATGCTGGCGATATCGAGACACCTGGTGGAAAGAATGGAGGAAGAGGAGTCGAAAAAGGGATTTTTGATAGAGCTGAATGCCTGAGAGGGATAACGGGAACTGGTACTGAACTTGCATTGTAGCTTGCACAGTATCAGTAACGGGTTTCAGGATGGAATCCAGTCAGCGCTAAATGAGTCAAGAGGTACGGTATGCCAACCATAACATCTGCAGGTGTCGGATCAGGACTGGATGTCGCGGGTCTGGTAGAGAAACTGGTGGCAGCAGAAGGTGAACCGGTGAAGATTCGCCTGGATCGCAAGGAAGTGAAACTCCAGGCCGAACTCTCCGCAATGGGAACGTTCAAAGGTGCAGTATCCGGATTCCAGTCTTCGCTTGAAGCGCTGCGTAAGCCGGACACCTTTGGCAATCTCGACGTAACAAGCAGCGATGAAGAGATGCTGGCCGCAACGGCGAGCAAAGATGCCCAGCCGGGTGACTATGAAATTGAAGTTCTACAACTCGCCCGGTCACACAAGCTTTCAAGCTCCTCACTGGAATCTGATCGTCTTCCATTGGGAAGCGGCAGTCTGACGATTCAACTGGGGCGGTTTGAAACTGTTCCTGAAACTGAATTTGCAAATGAGAGCCGGCGCTTTGTGATGAATCCCGATGTCCCTGTAAAAACCATAACTATCAGCGATGACAATGCTAGCTTGCGTGGAATTCAGCAAACGATCAATAAAGCCGATGCTGGGATTCGTGCATCGGTTATCAATGATGGCAATGGTTATCGGCTGGTGCTGTCGTCGCTGGTCGCAGGTAATGACAATAATATTCGTATAAAAGTTAACGACAAGGATGGTTCGGATCAAGATAGTTCGGGGCTATCTGTGTTTGCCTATGAGCCGGATAATGCTCAGGGTGCAGGGATAAATATGAATGAGGTGGTTGCCACCCAGAATGCCGAACTTAATGTTGATGGCATTTTCATTAGCCGTTCCAGTAATGAAATCGATGATGTTATTGATGGGCTTACCCTCAACCTTAAAGCCGGTTCAGAAGATAGCATCAACCGACTTAATATCGAGATGAGTACGGCAAGCGTAACCCAGTCAGTCAATGATTTTGTCAACAGTTACAATGAAATGATGGATACGGTGGATGCGCTAACCGGCTATGATGCAGAAACAAAAACCGCCGGGCCGCTCTCCGGCGACCCGTCCATTCGCGGTGTGGTCAGTCAGATACGCCGCACCCTGAGTGATAGCTTCAGCAGTGTTAATTCAAAATATGATTCGCTTTCCAGTATTGGTGTCGATAGCCAACGCGACGGCAAGCTGACTCTCGACAGTGCCAAGTTAGAGGCTGCGATTGAAGATGATTTGCAGCAGCTGACCCAACTGTTTTCGATTTCAGGCTCCAGCAGCGATCCGGCGGTACGTTATATTGACGCGGGCAGTGAAACTAAAACCGGCGCGTACAACCTGGTTGTTACCCGGATGGCCTTGCAGGGAGCCTGGGCGGGAAAACGGCTGAGTCCCGATTCAAATCTGGATAATCCGTTTATTGATCCGGCTACCCGAATAGGACTTGAAGCGGCGAAAAATGCATTTGGAAATATTTTTCCATTGACGCTTGAACAAGGCAGTAGCAGCTTCAGAATTAAGGTCGATGGTCTGGCCAGCCAGAAAATCACCCTGGCGGCAAAAAATTATCGTAATCAGAATGAACTCATCAACGAATTACAAACCCAGATCAATGCTGATACTAATTTGCAAAGCAATAAGGTCGCGGTTGAAGCGCATCTTTCTAATGGTCGGCTACTGCTGGTTTCCAATCATTATGGCAGTAACTCATCGGTTGAAATGATTCAGGCAGATGATGAGCTTAAAGATCAACTCGGTTTTCATGTTGCCGCCGGTATTCATGGTGAGGATGTTGCCGGTACGTTTAATAATGTCGCAGGCATGGGTGATGGTCGCATCCTCACTGGCAAAGGTGCAGTAGAAGATTTAAAAATAGAGGTGCAGGAAGGTGAGGCGGGTGAACGCGGGCAGATATTTTTCTCCCACGGTGTCGGTGCGCGACTGCATGAGCTTACCGCTCAGTTTCTAAAACGGGATGGGATTATTTCTGTTCGCAGTGAGGGCTACACTGATCGGATTAAAGATGTTGAAAAAGATAGAGGAAAGCTGGCGCAGAAACTGGAAAAATCTGAACAACGTTATTTAAAGCAATTTACCTCACTGGATGCCACGCTTGGAAAAATGCGTTCGACTGGAAACTTTCTCAGCAACCAGCTGGATTCCCTGCCGGGTGCGGCCAGGCAGAAGTCGAAGTGATGTGAATGGCAAATGAAATTAGCAATGATCACAGAGTTTGAAAAAATAATGATTGTCAGTGCGGTGTTTAAATACGTCGGGCTTGCGGTACATTTTTTGGGAGCCGCCCTGTTCAGGCTGCTTCTGAGTGGTCTGTTTTTTGTAGTGTTAGTGATGTGCTTTAAGCACAGATTAAACGAGGAGTCAGGTAATGAATATGGCAAAGCTACATAGTGCAGTTAAGCAGTACAATAAGGTTGGGGTTTCCAGTGGTGTTGAGTCGGCCAGCCCGCATCGGCTGATTCAGATGTTGATGGTGGGGGCGTTAGAAAAAATCAATATGGCCAAAGGTCAAATGAAACGTGGCGAGGTCTCGCCTAAAGGCGGCAATATCAGCTGGGCGATTTCGATTATTGATGGACTGCGAGCCAGTCTGGATCTGAATACCGGGGGTGAGATTGCACAGAATCTGGATGATCTGTATGACTACATGACCCGACGTCTGGCGCGTGCCAATGTTGAAAATGATGCCGATATTCTGGATGAAGTGGCCTCATTACTGCGCTCGATAAAAGGCAGCTGGGATGAAGTGCCCGAACGTCTGGAACTGGAAAAACAGAATCAGGGACACTGAGCGTGAATATGTTGGCAGAAGAAGGACGAGCTGAGAGGCTGGTGAGATCTCCGCTATCTTATGCACAGCATATTCTGCGTCTCAGTGATGAGATGTATCAGCATGCGAAACAGGCTGAGTGGCTTATGTTTACTGAGCGAGAAATTATGCGGCAGAAGCTAATTAGCAGCTTGTTCGCCCATCCACAGATTGCGGCTGAACTGGAAAGTTTGCAGACTATATTAAGGCAGGTGATGGAGATTGATAATAAAAGCATATTATTGGGGGACAGGGAAAAGCAGCGACTGGGTAGGGAAGTGTCGGGTTTTAAGCAGCATCGTCAGGCAGCACAGGTTTATCAGCTGGTCTCGATGAATTAGAATAACCTGGCTTCAGCAGGCTCGGTACCAATATTAAAGTATATATATCAGCAGCTTATATTTATTTTGGCATGGCTTTACTGCGCTGAGATGTCTTGTCGAGAAAGCAATGGCAGGCTATTTCAGATCAAACGTGCGGATATTTTTTTGAAAAAGTGAAAACATCTATAAAGTGTGACAGGAAGAAATACGGCTGTTACTCAAAAAATATTGGCAAAAGATTAAAAATTCCCCTATAGTACAAACAGCTACAGATTTTGTTATTGGTTGTTTTGGTTGTTCCCTCAGCGTTACCATGAATTCCTCGTTACAACACCTGTATGCAACACTCTATTTTTTAATTTATTAAGGTAATAATTACATGGCTACAGGTACAGTAAAGTGGTTTAACGAATCCAAAGGTTTTGGTTTTATTTCTCAGGACGACGGCGGCGCAGACGTATTCGTACATTTCAGCGTGATTCAGGGCTCAGGTTTCAAAACCCTGGCTGAAGGTCAGGCTGTTACCTTTGAAGTAGAAAATGGTCCCAAGGGACTGCAGGCAACTAGCGTTACACCTGCCTAGTCGAAACCTACTTTATTAAAGTTCGACACAAAGAACCCCGCCTCGGCGGGGTTCTTTTTTGGGCGATGATTATTTTCAAATCTGCCGGTTTCCCGCCAGGCTTACCGCGTTAAGTACCTTGTTTATATCGGCTCCCTGAATACGCTGGTAGCCGACATAAATCACCGGAAAGCCTTCAATCTGCATGGTTTCAACCAGTAAGTCCTGATCACTGGCTTTCTCCACATCCAGTTCGACATAATCCATGTTTCGCTGAGTAAATTCCTCACGCATTTTTTTGCAATAGGGGCACCAGCTTGCACCATACATGTATATCATCGGACTACCATCATCATAGAAATGTTGGCGGAAATACTGCTTTTCTGTCCGCGTGAGATATTTATCGCCATAGCTTTGTGCCAGTGCGGAGGCTGTCATCGCCTTGTAGTAGCCGGGTATCTTGTGTTTGCCGATAACGATAAAGGGTAAATTACCACGCCCCAGCTCGGCATAGAGTTTCTGGTTTTCCTCATTATTATCGAGCGATAATTCTCGAAAAGGCACATGATGGCGTTTAATTTCCTGTAGACCCTTTTTACACCAGCCGCCGCAGTTACTACGGGTGAAAATCAGGACTTCAGGATTGCCATCTGCATTGAATGCGCCGTTAGAAAAATCGAATGAAAAAATTTCAGGCTTAAAGTAGAACAACGCGCCTGCGGCGATAAGAATGATCAGCAGCTTTTTCATTTAGTTACACCAGCTACGGCGTTTTCCTCCTGTATACGGTCGAGCTAGATTTTTGGAAATTAAGGTATCCGCCAGATTTTCCCCGTCAACATAGACTTCGGCAAGAATACGAAAATATTTCCCACGTTGCAGTTGGCGCAGTTCGATGTTATCGGCATTGCGAAGCAGGTTCACGGTTTCTTCTCGTGCCCGCTGTGCAGCCTGTTTTTCTGCTGGGCAGCGACCTCTGATCTCAGGTGCATCCATGCCTCGAACCCGAATGGGCACATGCCGACCAATAATAGCGGGCCAGTCTTTGATGTTAACCCTGAAAGTATCGGCATCATAGATGCTGGTAACTTCATCAATAAGGATGCCACCATAGCTGGAAGACAGGGCGGGCAGGGGCAGGAGGGCGAGACAATAGATGATAATTCTGGGGAGCATGATATTTCCGCTTTGAGGTGATGCCATCTCCCTGTGCTGTTTTTTGATCCCTCAGAGTAAAATGATAGGTAATTGGCAAGCTGATTTCCAGCTTTTGCTTTAATCTCTACGGGTTAAATTCCCCGCGGCTTGCAGCGAACCTACCACTCATACCCCGTTAGCGTGTTGCGGGGAAGTTTATTTTTGCAGTCAGTTGGAGGGGGATGCTTTTGGCGTGCTATGAGCAATATGCGGCTGATTCATTATCCATTCAAATTGTGCTTTAATGCTTGCCCATGTATAGACCTCTCGAACTCTTTATCGGCCTGCGCTACACCCGCGCCAAGCGCCGCAATCATTTTATCTCGTTTATCTCACTAACCTCGATGCTGGGTATCACTCTGGGCGTGATGGCGCTGATAACGGTGCTATCGGTGATGAACGGCTTTGAGAAAGAAGTGCGTGAGCGCATTCTGGATATGGTCTCCCACCTGACCATTAGCCAATATCATGACAGTCTGGTGGGCTGGTCGGATGTGGTACAGCGGGTAAAGGAACAGCCGCATGTGCTGGCAGCCGCGCCCTATGTGGAAGCGCAGGGCATGTTGATTCATGGCAATGATGTTAATGGTAGCCTGATTCGGGGTGTTTTGCCGGAGATGGAGCCTTCGGTCTCCAATGTCGGTCAGAGCATGATCGAAGGGCAGCTAGGTGATTTAATCCCCGGCCAGTTTGGTATTATTCTGGGGCGGGATCTGGCGCGCATTCTCGGTGCTAATGTAGGCGACAAGGTGACTCTGGTAACGCCCAGCGCCCAGGTGACCCCGGCGGGGATTGTGCCAAGACTCAAGCGTTTTAAAGTGGTTGGCATTTTCTATGTCGGCATGTATGAATATGACAGCAGTATGGCGCTATTGCATATGGATGACGCACGGCGGGTATTTCGATTGAACGATGGGGTCTCGGGTGTACGTCTGAAAGTGGATGATTTATTCCGTGCGCAGCAGGTGCGTGCTGATTTGCAGAAGACGGAGTTGGGTCAATACTGGATTCGTGACTGGAGTTCCTATCACGCCAACTGGTTCCGTGCGGTAAAAATCGAGAAGCGCATGATCTTCCTGCTGCTGTTACTGATTGTCGCGGTGGCGGCGTTTAATATTGTTTCGACCCTGGTGATGATGGTCACCGACAAAGAAAGCGATATTGCCATTTTGCGAACCTTAGGCATGTCACCGTCGAGTATTTTAAAAGTCTTCATGGTGCAGGGCACGCTAATTGGTGTAGTCGGTACGGTGTTGGGGATTGTATTGGGAGTTTCACTTTCACTAAATCTGGACACGGTAGTGCCGATTATCGAAAATCTATTCGGCATGCGCTTTTTAGATCCCGGCGTTTATTACATCAGTGAACTGCCTTCGGATCTGCACTGGGATGATGTCTGGATGATCGGCGCGGTGTCGTTATTGCTAGGCGTGCTGGCAACCCTGTATCCCGCCTGGCGAGCGAGTCGCACTCAGCCAGCGGAGGCCTTACGTTATGAATAATGATGCACGTATTGTCCTGCGTTGCGTGGGCTTGAGTAAGACTTTTCATGAAGGCCCGGCACCGGTAGAAGTATTAAAAAATGTTGATCTTGCTTTGCAACAAGGCGAGCAACTGGCGATTATCGGTGCCTCCGGTTCGGGTAAAAGTACCCTGTTGCAATTACTCGGTGGGCTGGATACGCCCACAGCAGGGCAGGTTGAAATTGATGGCAAAGATATGGCCTCACTGAATCCCGCCGCGCGAGGTTTTCTGCGTAATCGGGCACTGGGTTTTGTTTACCAGTTTCATCATCTGTTGCCTGAATTCAGCGCACTGGAAAATGTGGCCATGCCTTTGTTGATCCGTGGTGACAAACCAGCTGCCGCCTCCATTGTGGCGACAAAAATACTGCAACGGGTGGGGCTGGATCACCGCCTTACTCACAAACCTAATGAACTTTCTGGTGGTGAACGTCAACGGGCGGCATTAGCGCGCGCATTGGTAACCCAGCCACTCTGTGTATTGGCCGACGAACCAACGGGTAACCTCGATACAAAAACAGCCGAAAGCGTTTATCAGTTAATGCTGGAACTGAATAAAGAGTTGAATACCAGTTTCATTATTGTTACCCACGATACGCATTTTGCTAAAAAGATGGATCGGATTTGCACGCTGGTAGATGGTGTTTTAGAGAATAACTAAGTCGCCGGATTTAATTGTTCTGATTCAATGCTGTTGTTTGTCCTAAACCTGACTCATTCAATTTCAGCTCGGTTATTACACCGCGATGATCAGAGACGCGTTCTGTCAGTACCCGATAGGAATGAAAACTGAGCTCAGGGGAGATCAAGATCCAGTCGATACGCCGATCAAAGGCGGGGAAAGTTTCCAGCCCAGTTTTATCTGGCTGGTAAGCAGATAGATTTAATACCTTGCTGATCTGTTGCACCGTGGAACCTACTTCCCAGTCAGTATTAAAATCCCCCATAATAATCAGCGGATGTTTTCGTTCACGCAATGTCTGGATCAATTCCTCTGCCTGCTGTTTGCGAATTGATGAGCTAACAAAACTCAGATGTACTGAAACAATATCGACTTTAACATCCGGTTTACCAGGCCAGCTAATCGTTGAGATCACAAAACCTTTGGGGGTGGGGGAAATTCCCATATTAAAGGTGATGGCGCGGGGATTACTGAGTTCACGCTTCGCCATTAGTGCCGTGCCATAAGCCAGCCCTAACCCATCCACATGGTTGGCGCGCACTGAATGCTTGAAGTTTCCATTTGTTGCCAGATAGTCAACGTGATCAAAGTTACCGCTCCAGAAAGAAGGGCTGTCGGCTTCCTGCAAGGCGATGACATCGGCATTGCCATTTTTGAGCAGTGTTGCAATGGCATCGAGATTGCTGAGGGTTGTGGCGGTTGTCTGAAATAACTGATGAAACCCCGTTCCTCGCCCGTGGGCAAGATTAAGGGTCATGACTTTTAACTTGCCATTATGATTTTGAATTTGTTGGTTACTGGATGAATAGGCACGAACAGCTGGGGTCGAATCAAGCACACTGGTGGCACAGCCCTGCAGAAGTAAAAATGTTAACAATGCTATGATTGAAAATCGGACTAGTCTCATGGTTGGCTTCCCCGGTAGGCAACCAGCTCAGCCATGAGCCAGTCACGGGTGCGGATCGTGTTACCCAGTTTATCAATCACCTGATAATAGCGCCCGCTTAACAGGCTTTTGCTTGCACACTTGTCAATAAAATCTTCAGGCGTTTTTATGTCATCTTTGAAGTGCTGGTATTTACTATTGATATGTTCGGCAGCATCACGGGCTGAATGTTGTTGATTGTTGCGAACAAAGATCAGGCTGGAATTGCTAACTCGGTTGAGTAGATGCTGAATGGTTTGCTCGGCCTTGCTATTGGGCTGACTGTAGACAACTGACACGAACAGCAACAAAAAAAGTGCCGTCGCTATGCTGGATAATGAAGTAATGCTTTGATGGGTAAATTTCATGAAATGCAGTTTTCCTGACGGGCTTAGCGATATTTATGCGGGCACTTGTTTGAAGTATGGCAGTATTTCAGCTTTCGAAGGCAGTCTGCCCATGCCAGTTTGTTGTCTATACCTCATATATGTGGGCTTCCCCGACCGATTGCAATAAAACGCCAATGTGTAAGGGTTATTAATGGATTTAGGCTGATTGTGTCCTTGCGAGATTAGTGGATTAGTTGCTACACTTAGGGACTTATGCAACGGTTCTTAATTAAAATTATGGTGCTCTTTCTCCTGCTAAGCAGCCTGTCCTGGGCCGCAGAGCTGGATGACTCGCTTGATGCGTTTCAGCAGAACCATGAACTCAGTGTGCATGCCGATACGGGTGATTTTTCTCATACAACCTGCGATGAATGTTGCCACGGCTGCGCGCATTTTTTTGGCATTTTCTCTGAAGCCGTTATTTTACCTTCCTTGCTCAATGGCAGTTACAAATCAGTGACAGTCGAACACCGCTATTTCATCAGCCAACAGCCTCCAACACCGCCGCCTACGGCATAACTAATTTCACCTCGGTTACTTATCATTTGTCAGATATGCTGACAGATGTCGTTGTATTATTTTATTCAGGATTAATCCATGTGTAGATCCAGCTTCAGACACTCACTGATAGTTTCAGTGTTGCTGAGTAGTGGTCTTTGTTCGCCTGTATTGGCAGAGCAGAGTGGCGCTATAAACTCGGTAAAAATAGAACTCGATAACACGGCTCCTGTGGCGTTGATGCAGACGCTGCAAACCACTATCGATCAACATCCTCGTAAGCGTGCAGCAGAAGCAAACCTCAATGCCAGTCGTGCGGCTACCCGTGCGGCAGACAATGCCCTCTACAACCCCGAACTTGAAATTGATTCAGAAAAAACGGATATCAATACTTCGTATATACAACTGAGTCAGACCATTGATTGGGGTGGGCAACGAGGGTCGCGTACCAATGTGGCTCAGTCCCGTTTACTCAAGGCTCGTGCTGATTATGAAATGGAGATGCAGAAGTTGGCGCATGAACTATTGCTTGCCATTGCCGAGAAACATACCCGAGATCAATTGGCAACATTGGCCAGTCGTGAGTTGCAGTTGATGCAGGAATTTTCTGAGGTAGCAGAGCAACGCTATCAGGCCGGGGATTTAACCCAGGTTGAACTGGATCTGGCAAGACTGGCTCACAGTGAAGCGCTAATGACGCATGCACAGACTTTATCTGAAGCCGCTGCCGCCAAAGAAACCTTACGTGCCATTTTTATTCAACAGCCGAAAAATTTACCCATGTTGCCGGATGAATTGCCAACCGCGCAGTTGCCTGAAGACACGGATAATTATATTCGCAGCCTGCCGACAATGCGTGCGCTTGAGGCGGATGTGGCGGCGCAACGTTATACCGTTGCGCTGCGACAAAGTGAACGTAGCTGGAATCCTACTATCGCCCTGCGTGGTGGCAAGGAAGACAGTGAAACGCTCGTGGGTGCGACCTTGAGTATTCCGCTTAATATTCGCAATACGTTTCGT
This sequence comes from uncultured Thiohalophilus sp., assembly GCA_964539595.1. Taxonomy (GTDB): domain Bacteria; phylum Pseudomonadota; class Gammaproteobacteria; order UBA6429; family Thiohalophilaceae; genus JAADGZ01. The sequence continues at coordinate 10,340 of CAZIJT010000014.1, forward strand.
GCGGAAGTGGATGAGGCTCAACAGGTATTGATTAGTAGTGAACAACTGGCGCAGCAAAGTTTTCGCAATCAGCGTGCACAGATATTTTCCACTACGGAACGTTATCGCCTGTTGCAACGTGCATGGGACAACTGGAAAAAAACCGGGCGCATCAGCGTTAATCGGCAACTGGGGTTAATTAAAAAACTTTGGCGCGCCGGTGATATGAGCACAACAGAATATCTGGTTCAGCTTAAACAGGCATTGAATACGCAATCGGCCGGTTATGAATTGCGTGGTCGCGTCTGGCAGGCTGGGTTCGACTGGTTACTGATAACGGCCAGCATTAATGACTGGTTACAAATTACGCTAGAAGAGAATTGATATGACTATTAAACACTATATAAGCATCTTGTTAGTAACAGTATTGTTAAGTATGTTTTCTATGACATATGCGCAAAGTGAACACGAAGGGCATGATGAGCATGGCAGTGAAGAAGGTGGGCCTGCTAGTGAGCATGATGAAGAGGGCGTGGTTAAACTCACACCTGAACAAATGAAAATGGCCAATGTGGTGGTGACTGAGTTAACACTGCAATCGGTTCCTGAACTTCTGCGTGCGCCGGGCGAAGTTAAGTTCAATGCCTATAAAACTGTAAAAATTACGCCACGTATTGCTGCGCAGGTGGTTGGCCGCTCAGTAAAACTGGGTGATGAAGTTAAAAAAGGCCAGCAACTGCTCACGCTTTCCAGTGTGGAAATGGCGGAGGCGCAGGGTGATTATTTAGTCGCTCACCGCGAATGGTTGCGGGTAAAAAAACTGGGGCGCAAGGTGGTATCAGAGCGCCGCTATACCGAAGCAAAAGTGAAATGGGAACAGGCCAGAGGCCGAATTCAGGCTTATGGTATGACCCTGGTTCAGGTAAATCAATTGCAGAATAATAAAGATGCCATTTTAGCGAATGGTATTTTTCAGCTTCTCGCTCCACAGGCAGGACGCGTATTGCATGATAACTTTATTGTCGGTGAACGGGTTGAAGCCGGTCATGAATTGATGGTGATTGCAGATGAGTCGGTGATGTGGGTAGAAGCGCGGGTCACACCAAATGATGCCGGAAAAATAAAGCTCGGTAGTGATGCGCTGATTATGGTCAACGGAGACAGTCTTTCTGCAAAGGTCAGTCAGCTCAATCACACGCTGGATGAAACTACGCGTACCCTTGCTGTGCGTATTGAAGTTCCCAATAAAAATGATCGACTTCATCCCGGTATGTTTGTTAATGCGCGAATTGCCATTGTTGATCAAGCGCAGGCACTGACCGTACCCGAAGCGGCTGTTCTGCGCAGCCCGGATGGTGACTGGCAAGTGCTGGTTGAACAGGATGAGGCAGGTGAATTCAAGGCGCTTGAAATTGAGGTGGATCGGGTGACTGATGGACGTGCTGTGATCACCGGGATTAAAGCCGGAGCGCGTGTTGTTACTCATGGCGCATTTTTCGTTCAGTCGGAACTGGCCAAGTCCGGTTTTGAAGTTCATAACCACTAGAGGTCAGACTCATGTTAGATGCAATTATTAGCGGGTCGGTAAAAAATCGCTTGCTGGTGGTTATTGCCTTAATCGCAACGGCTGTCGGTGGTGTTTTAATTTTACCCCAACTTAATCTGGATGCTTTTCCCGATGTTACCAACGTACAGGTACAAATTAATACTGAAGCACGCGGTCTGGCCGCCGAAGAAGTCGAACAATTAATTACCTTTCCAATTGAAGCGGTGATGTACGCATTGCCCGATGTGGAAGAGGTGCGTTCGATTTCCAAAACCGGCTTATCTGTTATTACGGTGGTATTCAAAGAAGGCACCGATATTTATTTTGCCCGGCAACTGGTGTTCGAGCGTTTACAAACTGCGCGCGAACAAATCCCTGAAGGCATTGGCACACCGGGTATCGGTCCCAACACCTCCGGTCTGGGACAGGTTTATCAATATATTTTACGTGCGGATGATCCGGAAAAATTCGATGCCATTACCCTGCGTAGTTATAACGACTGGATCGTTAAACTATTGCTGATGCCAGTAGGCGGCGTCACCGAAGTATTATCGTTCGGCGGGGAAGTGCGTCAGTATCAGGTGCAGCTTAATCCGCAACGCTTGCTTGCCTATGCTTTAACTGGAAATGACGTTGCTGAAGCCATTGAAGATAATAATCGCAATGCCGGTGGCTGGTATATGGATCGTGGTGAAGAGCAACTGGTGGTACGCGGTGTTGGCTGGGTGCGCAGCGGTGAGGAAGGTTTGCGTGACATCAGTAACATCCCATTGAAAGCTGAAGATGGTGTAGTGGTGCGGGTAAAAGATATTGCCACGGTGGCCTTCGGTCCTGAAATTCGACAGGGTGCGGTGTCCATTACTCGGCGTGATGCTGATGGCAATCCTGAGGCGCTGGGTGAAGTTGTAGCCGGGGTGGTACTCAAACGTCTGGGGGCAAACACCAAGGCGACCATTGACGGGATTAAGTCACGTCTGGCTGCGATACAAACCGCGCTGCCGGAGGGTGTTACCCTGGAACCGTTTTATGATCAGGCCAGTCTGGTGGATCAGGCGGTGACAACGGTATCAAAAGCCTTGCTGGAAGCCTTTGTGCTGATTGTTATTGTCTTGATGCTGTTTCTGGTCAACGTCCGCGCCACGTTTTTGGTGTTGATCTCGGTGCCGATTTCTATCGGCCTTGCGCTGATGGCGATGGCGCACTGGGGGGTATCAGCTAACCTGATGTCACTCGGTGGTCTGGCGATTGCGATTGGCATGATGGTCGATGGTTCGGTGGTGATGATGGAACACATATTCAGTCACCTGACCCATGCCGATGAACAGCATCAGGGCCGTCAAAAACAGGTACTGGGTGATGAACATCCCTATGACTCTGCGCATGACAGTCACGGCATCGCATTACGAATTAAAGAAGCGGCGTGCGAAGTGGGACGACCGGTATTTTTTGCGGTAATGATCATCATTATTGTGTTTGCCCCGCTGTTCAGTCTTGAAGGTGTCGAGGGTAAATTATTTCAGCCAATGGCAATTTCGATTGTGCTGGCGATGCTCGCATCCTTACTGGTTGCCCTGGTCGTCGTACCTGCACTGTCAACCTATTTGTTCACCACCGGCGTGGTACATAAGAGTGGTTATGTGATGCCGCCTTTAGAAAATTTCTATCGCAAAGCCTTACCCTGGGCGCAGGCGCGGCGGAAACTGGTGATTGGTTCTGCGCTGGGAATGTTTATCGGTGCGCTGGCCTTAATTCCTTTTTTAGGCACCGAGTTTGTGCCTGAGCTGGAAGAAGGCACGCTTAATATTAGAACTACATTGGCACCTTCGTCGAGTCTGGATACGGCACTTAGCGTTGCTGGAAAGCTGGAAGCGGTTCTACTGACTTTTCCCGAAGTGATTTATGCGACCAGTCGAGTGGGGCGACCAGAAATTGGAGGGGATCCGGAGCCGGTATCTAATGTTGAAACCTTTGTAGGTTTGCAGCCGGTGCATGAGTGGAGCAGTGCAAGTAATCGTCAGGACTTGCAGAAGCTGATGGAAGAAAAAATGAGCGTACATCCGGGGCTGCTGTTTTCTTTCTCTCAACCGATAGCAACGCGAGTTGATGAATTACTTTCGGGTGTGCGTGCGCAACTGGCGATCAAACTGTTTGGCTCTGATCTTGATGTGTTGGCAAAGAAGGGCACTGAAATTGAAGCACTGGTGAAAAAAGTAGAAGGCACACGCGGTGTAGCGATGGAGCAAATTGGGGGTGAAGCCCAACTTGCGATTCGTCCTCAACGTGACACGCTGGCGCGTTATGGTATACCGGTGGCGCAGGTCATGGATCTGGTTTCCGATGCCATTGGTGGACGTGCTGCCGGACAGGTTATTAAAGGTAACGAACGCTACGATATTTATGTGCGCCTTGGCGAACAGTATCGTAATAATGTTGAAGCCATTCGTAATCTGATCTTACAGGCCGCCAATGGTGCCTGGGTGAAACTGGGCGATGTTGCCCAGGTTGAAATCGAATCTGGCCCACCGCAAATTCGGCGTGATGATGTGCAACGCCGGGTGGTGATTCAAACCAATGTAGAAGGTCGTGACATGGGAGGGCTTGTCGCGGAGTTGCAACAACGTATTGATGATGAGATCGACCTGCCCGCGGGCTATACGGTGGTCTTCGGTGGTCAGTTTGAAAATCAACAACGGGCACAGGCGCGGTTAATGATTGTGGTTCCCTTGTCACTGGGGCTGATCTTTTTACTCTTGTATTTTGCTTTTGGTTCCATGGGGCAGGCCATGTTGATTATGCTAAATGTGCCGCTGGCTTTAATTGGCGGTATTGCGGCGTTGTATATTTCGGGTCAGTATCTTTCTGTGCCCGGATCAATCGGCTTCATTGCACTGTTTGGCGTTGCGGTGTTGAATGGTGTGGTCATGGTCAATGCGATTAATCAGCGCCTGGAAGGCGGAGCCGCCATTGATGAGGCTATATTTGGTGGCGCATTATCGCGTTTGCGACCAGTGTTGATGACTGCAAGTATCGCGGCACTGGGCTTGATTCCGATGTTATTAGCTACCGGGGTGGGTTCTGAAGTACAACGACCATTGGCCACGGTTGTGGTGGGAGGATTATTTTCCTCGACGCTGCTAACCTTGTTTGTATTACCGGTGCTTTATGCCCGCTTTTCACGGGAAAAGCTTGAATAGTCGGAGCGGCTGAGGGTAAGTGACTCAGTCGCCAGCGTAACGATATTTATTATGCATGATCATAGCCATCAGCATGCGATTTCAAACAGAATTGGTTGGGCGTTCGTGCTCAACTTTTTCTTTACGATTATCGAATTTGTTGGCGGGTGGCTGACGAATAGCACCGCCATCATGGCTGATGCTGTACATGATCTGGGTGATACGCTTTCGATTGGTATGGGCTGGGTTTTGGGGCGGTTATCCAGCACTGAAGCCAGCAATGAATTCACCTATGGCTATTATCGGCTTTCATTATTATCCGCACTGATTAATGCGTTGGTGTTGGTGGCCGGATCTATCTGGGTGTTAAGCGCAGCGATTCCGCGTCTTGGCACACCACTGATGCCGCATGCGCCGGGAATGTTCTGGCTTGCGGTGTTAGGTGTCGCGGTCAACGGCTTCGCAGCGTATAAACTTAGTCATGGTAAAACGCTGAACGAACAAGTGTTAAACTGGCATTTACTCGAAGATGTTCTGGGTTGGCTGGCAGTGTTGATAGTTAGCGTAATGCTGATGTTTTTTGACTGGCCGATTCTTGATCCCCTGCTTTCAATCGCGTTTACCTTATTTATTTTATTTAACGTAGTCAAAAATCTTAAACTGACCGTAAAGATATTTTTACAGGCGGTTCCAGATAAAACCTTAAGAGCAGCGATACAGAAAAAACTACGTTCTATCTCACACGTCGTAGCGGTGCATTATTTACACCTCTGGTCACTGGACGGCGAGCGCCATGTGTTGACCGCCCATCTGGTTCTTGATGTGCCACTGAGTGCTGAGATACAGGAAAGTGTTAAAGCTGATTTAAAACAGTGTCTGCAATCATTTAACCTTGAGCATACTACGTTTGAGTTTGAACAATCAGCTGAATTTTGCCGGGATGGACATGTTGAAGAATAGTGTTAACGCTGCTTCCTTCGCAGTCGCCGTTCTTTTAGATGATTAATAATATGTAGTCGCCAGAGCAGGCGAATGGTTCCGGCTGCAAGCAGGGCACTGAGGCTGGCGACGATAAAGCAGCCGAGCAGGAAGGGTTCCCAGATCTCGCCAAGTTCGGTCATCAGCCAGTGGATGGAGAGCGCAAATTCAACATGCTGTATCGGCTCCTGTAATATCCAGGTGCCGACCTTATAACAGAAATAAAACAGCGGCGGCATAGTGAACGGGTTGGACACCCAGACCAGGCCAACAGAAATAGGTAGATTGACTCTAAAAAATATGGCCGCCGCAGCCGCAGGTAACATTTGAAAAGGCATCGGCATAAAGGCCATAAACAGGCCAATGGCAAATGCGCCGGACACCGAGCGCCGGTTCAGGTGCAGTAAATTAGGATCATGAAGCAGGGTGCCGAAAAGGCGGTTTAGCTGGGGATGGTTGCGGATTTTATGGTGATCCGGCATGAAACGTTGGATGAATTTTTTCAGCATTGCAGATATTATTAGTTAAACGTATGGCAATAGGTATTCGCACCTAGTGTAATGGATCTGGCCGCATATTTATTGCCAGTGTAAAATATTTTTTTAACGCAAACCTTCAAGGATGAAAAAATGCGTTCAGGTTTTCCACTCCGATCAGGGGTTCTCGCTTTTCTAGCGGGGATTGTTTGCCTTCATTATTCATTCATTTTGCCGTCGATAGAATGGTCGATGTTATTGCTATTGGCGATTCCGCTGGCGGTTTTTCTCCCCGGATGGTGGCGACTGAGTGGCTGGTTTCTTGCGGGAGGGTGCTGGGCTTTATTGCAGGCTCAACTGATTCTTGATGATAAGCTGCCGGTCGAGCTTGAGGGAGAAAATGTGCTGATCGAGGGCGTGGTGGTCAGTTTGCCTGAGCAGACCGGCCAATATAGTCGGCAGCGTGTCCGTTTTGAATTTGAGATCGAAAGCCTGTCCCATGCGGGGCATTATTATCCTTCTCCGGGACGGGTACGGCTAAGCTGGTATCGCGTCGGCAAGAGCAAAAACCTGCATGCCGGGCAGCGCTGGCAGTTACTGGTGCGCCTGAAACAGCCCCGAGGTTTACTGAATCCCGGCAGCTTTGATTATCAGGGCTGGCTATTTCAGCGTCGTATTCGTGCCACAGGTTATATCAGAAAATCTAATGTAAATCATAAGCTAAGCAAGCTTTCTTCATCCTGTTTCATTCTATGTCTACGGGAAAAAATTCGCGCTCAGATTTTGACTATCACCGCTAATAGCAAGACTACAGGGCTGCTGCTGGCACTTTCCATTGGTGAACGCAGTCTGATTAGCCCGACACAGTGGCGCTGGCTACGGCGCACGGGCACCAGTCATCTGGTGGCGATTTCTGGTCTGCATGTGGGGCTGGTGGCGGGGCTGATGTTTCTGTTAGTGAATCGTCTCTGGCGATTTTCGGGTGTTCTGATGCTTTATTGTCCTGCACCAAAGGCGGCAGCCGGGGGGGCGATGGCAGCCGCACTGGTGTATGCGGCGCTGGCCGGGTTTTCCATTCCCACCCAACGTGCGCTGATCATGCTGACGGTGGTAATGCTGGGGTTAATCTTTAATCGCAGTCTAAGTCCGGGACGGACACTGGCATTGGCGATGCTGGCGGTGTTGCTGGTGGATTCGCTGGCAGTGCTGTCGGCAGGTTTCTGGTTATCTTTTCTGGCGGTCTGGGTCATTGTTTATGGGCTGGCTGCGCGGGTCGCCAAGCAAGGCAAGTGGCAGCAGTGGTGGCGTGCGCAATATTGGGTGACGCTGGGATTGATGCCGGTGCTGCTAGTATTTTTCCAGCAGGTCTCATTGATAGCCCCCCTCGCCAATGCGCTTGCCATTCCACTGGTGAGTCTGCTGATTGCACCTATCAGTTTGCTGGGCAGCTTATTGGTGTTGATCGAGCCTGACTGGGCTGCACCGCTGCTAAGGTTTTCTGCCTGGCTACTAGAACAGCTAGCGGTTTACCTGTCTGCGCTGGCAGATTTTCCGCTGGCAAGCTGGTCCGCGTCGATACCATCCTTCACAGCATTGTTGCTCTGTCTTTTCGCTATGTTTTGGCTATTGGCACCCAAAGGTATTCCCGCACGCTGGCTGGGTGGCGTGCTGTTATTGCCGGTGTTGTTTGCCCGTTTTGATCAGCTCGACAGAGGTGAAGCGCGATTTACGCTGCTGGATGTGGGGCAGGGGCTGGCGGCGGTGGTGCAGACCCAGAATCATCTGCTGGTATTTGATACTGGAGCGCGGTATGGCGCGAAATTTAATATGGGCGATGCGGTCTTGATCCCCTTTTTACAGCATCAGGGTGTTACACAGATTGATCGGCTGATTTTAAGTCATGCGGATAATGATCATCTTGGTGGCGCGAACGTGCTGCTGGCAACCATCCCGGCACTGGAAATACTGGCCAGCGATCTACCACGAATACGGAAAAAAGGAATTAGCCAGCCACTTAGCCCCTGTGTCGCTGGACAGCAGTGGAACTGGGATGGGGTTATTTTTCGACTGCTTCATCCCCCGGCAAGTACCGCGTTACGGCGCAATAATCAATCTTGCGTGCTGCTGGTTGAGGCAGGTGGCCAGCGTCTGCTACTGAGTGGGGATATTGAAAAACCTGCCGAGCGTGAGCTGGTGCGCCAGTATGGCTATCAGCTGCATGCGGATATTCTGGTGGCTCCACATCATGGCAGCAAAACTTCGTCCACCCCGGCCTTTATCGATGCGGTTTCACCACGCTATGTGCTGTTCCCGGTGGGCTATCGAAACCGCTACGGTTTTCCTCATGCAAAGGTGCTGGCGCGTTATCAGCAGCGGCAGATTCAGACATTAGCCAGTCCAGGCGCAGGAGCTATTGAGTTTATTCTGGGGGATAAAGGCGTTGATCCGGCTCATAATTTAGAGCCACAGTTGTTTCGGCAGACACACGGGCGCTATTGGAACAGGCTCTAGTGGCCAGGCTGGGCACTACTCGGCAAAATCGGCTGATGTAAGAGAGTGAGCATTCAGGACGTTCTTTCTCACGATTGAAGGCCTGCGCCCTTTCAGCAAAGCGGTTACTTTGGTAAAGTGAGCCGCAATGTTGTTTTCGCCTCTCATCAATCAAAAAAATCAAGGAATTCAAAGACGTGTTTGAAATGGTTCAAGCTGGCGGCTGGCTGATGCTGCCCATTATTCTGGCATCGGTGATTGCCTTTGCAATTATCGGTGAACGCTTCTGGTCGTTGCAGCACAAACGCATTGCCCCTCGGCATCTGGTTGGACAGGTCTGGCAGTGGCATAAGAGCGGTTCGCTGGATGATGAACACATTGATGCGTTGACTAACAATTCACCGCTAGGAAGAATTCTTGCGGCAGGACTGGTGAATCGAAATCATCCACGGGAAATCATGAAAGAAGCGATTGAGGAAACCGGACGTCAGGTGGTGATGCAGCTGGAGCGCTACCTTAATACGCTGGGGACGATTGCTTCGGTGACCCCGCTATTGGGACTGTTGGGTACAGTAATCGGCATGATCAAAGTATTTGCGGCCATTACCACGCAGGGTGTCGGTAACCCGGGGGTGCTGGCAGGCGGAATTTCTGAAGCATTGATTACCACCGCCGCCGGTCTTTCGGTAGCGATTCCGAGTTTGATTTTTTACCGCTTTTTCCGTGGACGGGTGGATGAGCTGGTGCTGGTGATGGAAGAGGAAGCCCTGAAGATCGTCGATGTGATGCACGGTGATCGTGAGGAGAGTATTGGGCAGGATGACGGCGCATGAATTTTACTCCCAAACGGGAAAAAGAACTGGAGCTGAATCTAACCCCCCTGATCGATGTGGTGTTTTTGCTGCTGATATTTTTTATGGTCTCCACCACCTTTGAGCGGGAATCAGAACTTAGTATTGAGCTGCCTGAGTCCAGTGGTGAAGAAGCGCAGAATGATAAGCCGGTGATTGAAATTAGTATTGATGGTCAGGGGCGTTACTTCATTAATCAGCGCAAGCTAAAAGATAACAAGGTTGAAACTCTGAAGCAGGGCATACGACAGGTTCGTTCGAAGCTGGGGGATGAGACACTCGAACCTAAGCTGATCATTAGCGCAGATCGCATGACCCCCCATCAGGCGGTGGTGATAGCGATGGATGCTGCGCGGCAACTGGGGCTGGTACACTTGACCTTTGCCACCAAACTTTCCAACGACTGATCCTGATGTCCGATGTGCAACTAAACTCTAACGGTGCGGCAGTTTACCGACGGCTGCTGAGCTATGTCCGCCCCTACTGGAAAATCTTTGCGCTGGCGATTTTAGGCATGGTGTTGTTTGCCGCGACCGAAGCCGCCTTTGCCCGTATTATCCAGCCGCTGTTCGATGATGGTTTTGTAAAAAAAGATCCCAGCGTGTTGCAATGGATCCCACTGGTGATTATCGGCATTTTCGCGGTGCGCATTGTGGGCAGTTTTCTATCTGACTACTGCATGGCGTTTGTGGCTCGTAGCGTGATTCGGGATCTGCGCAAACAGTTGTTCAACCAGCTACTGCGTTTGCCGGTTACCTTCTATGACACGACCTCATCAGGTATTCTGCTGTCGAAAATGGTCTACGATGTGGAGCAGCTGGCGGAGGCGTCATCATCGGTTATCACCGTATTGATTCGTGACACACTGACCATCCTGGCGCTGTTAATTATGTTGATGTATTACAGCGTCTGGTTGACCTTGATCCTGGTGGCGGTGACTCCGGTATTAGCCGGTCTGGTGGTCTATGTCAGTAAACGCTTTCGCAAACTAAGCCACCGTATCCAGAAGTCGATGGGCTCGGTATCTACCGTTTCAGAAGAAGTCATTGAAGCTAATCGTGAAATTAAAATATTTGGTGGCCAAACGCACGAGACCCGTCAGTTTGATGAGATCAATAATCACAATCGTCGCCAGTTTTTGCGCATGGCAATCACCAATGCTTTAAGTTCGCCGATTATTCAATTCATTGTTGCGATTGCTTTTGCACTGATGATTTTCTTCGCCTTCAGGCTTGAATTGCAGGTGGGCGAATTCGGTTCCTACCTCACTGCCATGTTGCTACTGATGCAACATGCCAAACGTCTGACCACCATTAATTCTACCTTGCAGCGGGGGATTGCTGCCGCACAAAGTGTATTTGATTTTCTGGATCGCCAGCCTGAGCCTGATGATGGCAGGCAACAATTGGATAATGCGCGTGGCGAGATTCAATACACACAGTTGAATTTTAAATATAACGTAGAAGGCGAAGCCATTCTCGAAGATATTAATCTGCTGATTGAACCGGGACAGAATGTTGCCTTTGTCGGTCGCTCGGGTGCGGGGAAAACCACGCTGGTGAGTTTACTGCCGCGCTTCTATGATCCCAGCTCAGGTCAGATCAAGCTTGATGGTCAGGATATTCGCGAACTAACACTGGAGAACCTGCGCTCGCATATGGCACTGGTAAGTCAACATGTAACCTTGTTCAACGACACCATTGCTCACAACATTGCCTATGGTGCGCTGGACTCCGCAACCGACGAAGACATTCACCGCGCGGCAAAAGCCGCGCACGCGTTGGAATTTATTGAAAAGCTGCCAGAAGGTATGCAAACCATGGTGGGTGAGAACGGGGTGCTGCTATCGGGAGGACAGCGTCAACGGCTGGCCATTGCTCGCGCTATTCTCAAAGATGCGCCGGTATTAATTCTTGATGAAGCTACCTCAGCCTTAGATACTGAATCCGAGCGTTTTATTCAGAGCGCATTGGAAGAGTTAATGCAGAATCGAACCACGCTGGTGATTGCCCATCGCTTATCCACTATTGAGCAGGCCGACGTGATTGTGGTGATGGATCAGGGGCGCATAGTTGAAACCGGTAGCCATGCCGAACTGCTGACGAAAGAGGGGCAGTATGCCTCACTACACCGTATGCAGTTTAGTGAAGGATAAAACTATGTCTTTCACCAAATCCCTTGAATATAGTTGGTATAACAATAATGCGCTGACGCTGTTGTTACGGCCACTGAGCTGGCTGTATTGCAGCATGATGTTTGTGCGCCGACTGGCGTATGCGCTAGGCCTATTGAAACGCCATCAGCTCAGTGTGCCTGTTATTGTTGTCGGTAACCTGACGGTGGGTGGCACCGGCAAAACCCCGGTGGTGGTGCATATCGCCCACCTGTTAAAACGCTCCGGCTATTCACCGGGCATTATCAGCCGTGGCTATGGTGGTAAAGCGCGGAGCTGGCCACAACAGGTGCGCCCTGATGCGGATCCCACTATGGTGGGTGATGAAGCGATTTTGATTTCCCGGCGTAGTGGTTGTCCGATGGCAGTAGGACCGGATCGCGTTAAAACCGCCACGCTATTACAGCAACATTCGGGCTGCGATATTATTATTAGCGATGACGGCCTGCAACATTATGCGCTGAATCGTGATGTTGAGATTGTAGTGGTTGATGGCATGCGCCGATTTGGTAATGGCCTGTGTCTGCCAGCCGGGCCACTGCGGGAGCCGATTTCAAGAAAAGAAAAAGTAGATTTTGTTATTACTAACGGCACCGCAAGTCGAAATGAATATGCCATGCGCTATCAGGGTGAGACCCTGGTTAGCCTTAATGACCGTGATATAACGCAGCCTTTAAGTGAACTCAAAGGACAGGACGTGCATGTGATTGCGGGCATTGGTAATCCGATTCGATTTTTTGAACAAATGCGACGTAAAGGATTACAGGTGATTGAACATGCTTTTTCTGACCATCATCCTTATGCGGCCAAAGATTTTGTTTTCAATGATGATAAAGCGGTGTTGATGACCGAGAAAGATGCAGTGAAATGCCAGCGCTATGTAGCTGAGAATAGTTGGTACCTGCCAATTGACATTGAAATGAAAAATGATTTTGATGTGCAACTGTTAACCTTGCTGGAGAAAAAATAATTATGGATGCAAAATTACTCGACATATTGGCCTGCCCGGTTTGTAAGGGAGCCTTGATATACAAAAAAGAAGCCCGTGAGTTGATCTGCAAAGCTGACAGGCTGGCTTATCCCATTCGTGATGATATTCCGGTAATGCTGGAAGAAGAAGCCCGCCAGCTCAACGCTGAGGAAGAGATTTAAGCTGTGCGCTACCATGTGGTAATTCCGGCGCGTTATGCCTCGGTGCGCCTACCGGGTAAGCCGCTACGCAAGCTGGCCGGTAAAACCATGCTTGAACATGTTTATCTTCGTGCCAGTCAAAGCGGGGCGGAGGACGTGATCATTGCCACCGATGATCCACGTATTTATCAGGCCGCAGAAGACTTTAACGCCAGGGTATGTTTAACCGCCGATACACATACCTCGGGCACTGAACGGCTGGCCGAAGTGGTCGCTGTTTTGGCGCTGGATGATAATGCTATTGTTGTTAATGTACAGGGCGACGAACCGTTGATGCCTGTTGCCTGTATTGAACAGGTTGCAAAAGCCTTGCACGATAACCCCGATGCACAGCTATCTACCTTATGCACTCGCATTACCCAGATGGATGATATATTCGATCCGAATATCGTCAAAGTGGTCAGAGATAAAAATGAAATGGCGCTGTATTTTAGTCGCGCGCCGATCCCCTGGTGCAGGGGAAAGTTTGATCAACAACCTTCAGTCGTGAGTGAGCAAGCTGAACACTATCGCCACATTGGCCTTTACGCCTACCGCGCGGGGTATATCAAAACCTATGTCGAACAAACAAAAGCCATGATAGAAGAAACCGAATCGTTGGAGCAGTTGCGCGTACTCTGGCATGGCGGAAAAATTATCATACCTGAAGCGATTGAAATCCCCGGCCCCGGTGTTGATACCGAAGATGATCTAAAAAAAGTTGAAGTATTACTAACACGCGCTGACTAGAACCACAGAGCTATTAACCTCCGTTGAGTATCATTCCCCACAGCTAGCTACGACGTTTTATTGTAGGTACGACTTCCACCCTTCTCGGGCACAGGTGAGTCGTACTGTACGGCTGAAGCCGTACCTACATGCGCAGATACCCCGTTGCATGTGGCAGGGAGATTCATTTATTTCTGTTGATGAGATTATATATATTTGGGATAACGATCAGGCTCACCAGGGTGGAAAAGCTCAGACCAAAGACTATCACCAGTGCCAGTGGTTTTAGCATTTCTGCACCTTCGCCGAGTCCTAGCGCCAGTGGCGTCATACCGATGACGGTGGTGAGCACGGTCATCAGGATCGGGCGTAAGCGCAGGCTGGCCGCCTGGATAATGGCGGTGTGTAAATCAGCTTCCTGCTGACGTTGCAATTCAATTTGCTCGACTAGAATAATGGCATTGTTGACCACGATACCGGCCAGCATGATCAGCCCCAGCCATACCGGCATGGAAATGGGCATCTCCAGAACGCTCAGCCCGAGTGCTACGCCGATTACGGCAAACGGCACGCCGAGCATAATGATCAACGGGTTGCGCAGCGATTCATATTGTACGGCCATGACCACAAAGACCAGAAACAGTGCCAGCGACAACAAGATAGAAAACATGTCCTGACCTTCGCGTAGAGTTTTGCGAATGCCACCGTCGTACAGGGTGTAGCCATCGGGTAATTGCAGTTTTGACAGGCGCGTGTCGATCTCATCCATCACCAGATTAATACTGGCATCGGTATTCAGCGAGGCACCTATTTCGACAATTCGGCGCTGGTTATCGCGTTTGATGCGTGCGGGTGAGAGCAGTAAGCGGGTGGTGGCAACTTCATGCAGGCGTATCGTTTGTCCGCTAAAGATCCCAACCAGCACATTGCCAAGTTGATCCGGCGTAGTAATGGTGTTGAGTGGTAGGCGCAGACGAATATTATACTGGCGATCCCCGTCGAGGTAGTCAGAAATAATGCGTCCGTCCAGCGCCACTTGCACGGCGCGGCCAATATCTTCGGCGCTCACGGCTAACAGTGCTGCACGTTCACGATCCACTTCGACCACCAGCTCTTCACGGGTTTCCTCATAATTATGTTCGAGGTTGCGAATCCCGGGCGTGCCGCGTAAAAGACTGACTACCTCATCGCCAAGCCGTGCGAGCGTATCCAGATCTTCCCCCTGAATGCGCAGGCTGATATCGTCATCGCCTCGACTCATTTGCATGCCGCGTACCCCGCGCACACGCAGGTAGACACGATAGCCGACCAACTTCATGTCATTGATCTGCGTCTGCATACGATTGACCCAGGCCTGACTACCCAGCGTGCGTTGCGTCAGCGGCAGTAGTTGCACATTAATACCGCTGTGGTTGCTGGACTCAAAGCTTGAACGACCGAAGACGAAGCCGCCCGATGAGGTGAACACGCTGGCAACGTTTTCATCCGCCATAAATAGCGTTTCCAGTTGGCGCACGACCTGATCCATGTCGTTCAATGGCGTACCTGAATCAGCATTGACGCTGATTGAGATCTGACCTTCATCCATCGCGGGCAGGAAGATCTGTTTCGCATTTTTAAGCTGGTAGCCGGACGCAATCAGGAACGGCAGCAGCACTAATGCGACCAGCCAGGAGTGCTGTAGCAGACGCCCGAGCAGTCGGCGATAAGCCTGCTGTAGTGTACTCATCAACGCATTCATTCGCCGTTGCAGGGCATTTTCCCGAGTTCCGCTGTGTACCCGTGCGGCCAGCGCAGGCACCAGCGTCAGCGCCACAAACAGGGAAGACAGAATGGCTGCTGAAAGAGTAAAAATCAGCTCATTGAACAGCAGTCCTACTAGCCCACCAATAAACAAAAAAGGCAGGATAGCAGCAAGATTGGTGCTAGTCGCCGCAAGAATGGCGCTGTTTACTTCTTTTGCGGCATTGATGGCCGCCGTGGTTTTGCTCTCATGTTGCTGATGGCGAGAAATATTTTCCAGCATGACGATGGTGTTATCGACCAGCATGCCGACTCCCAGTGCCAGCCCCCCGAGGGTCATAATATTTAAGGTCAGTCCGCCAAAGGCCATGAGCGTGAAGGTAAAGAAGATCGCCATAGGAATGGCGCTGCCAATAATCAGGGTGCGGCGTAGATTGCCTAGAAAAAGGTAGACCACCAACATGGCTAGCAGCGCACCGCTGATCACGGCGGTGCTGGCGTTGCGCAGGGCATGGCGCACATAGAGCGCCTGATCGTTGACCGTGTCCAGACCGATGTCATCAGGAATAAGCTGCTGTGTTTGCAGCCAGTGAATACGCTCATTCACCGCGGTCACCACATCAACGGTATTGGCATCCGGCTGTTTTTGAATCGAAAGCTTGATGCCCGGCGCACCGTCGAGGCGAACGCGCAGGCGTTCATCTTCATGGGTATCCATTACCTGCGCGACATCAGCAAGATGCAGGTTAGTGATTGAGTTTGAGTCACCTGCTGTTGCAGGCAGTGGCAAGCGGGCTAAGTCTTCCAGACTGGAAAAGCGGCCATTGGTGCGGCTGCTGAGTTCGCGCCGAGCCAGATTAAAGCGACCACCGGATAATTCCTGATTTTCAGCCTGAATAATACGTGTTAGATCGCGAAAATCCAGACCATAATCCGCCAGCCGTTCCTGATCGACAATCAGCTGAATTTCTCGTGTCAGCCCGCCGCCGACTTCGGTTGAGGCCACGCCGGGTAGATTCAGGAACCAGTTTGAGAAGTGATAATCTACCCAGTCGCGCAGGGCAACAATGTCACGCTGGTTAGAGCTGACCGCCAGTTCCAGTACCGGAATTTGTGAGGGATCACGCTTGTAGATGGTTGCCGGTTCGACGGTATCCGGCAGAAAACGTTTGGCACGATCCAGACGGTTACTGGCATCGCGTAGCGCGGTATCAATATCCGAGCCATAGGGGAAGCTGAGATTGACGGCGCTACGTCCTTCGCTGGTATCTGACTGGATGGAAATCGCGCCTTCGGTTATCGCCAGTTGTTCTTCCAGTTGTCGAGTGATTTGATCTTCCATGATGCGCGCGGGGACGCCGGGATCGGTAATGCGCACGCGCACATCGGGGTAAATAATGTGCGGTAATAGATCTACGCCAAGACGGTCAAAAGAAAACAATCCTAGCACCAGCACGCTCAGCGACAGCATCATGACGCTGACTGGACGGCGAATAGACCAGGCTGCAAGGCCACCAGTTCGGAATTGTTCACGCATCATCAGGACTCAGTGGGGGTCACAACTTTGCCGTCACGAAGCCCCTGAAAACCACGCGTGATCACGCGATCACCGGGAGCCAGTCCCTCCAGCACTTCAATTTGTTCGCCAATAAGCAAGCCCGTACGAATACGATTCAGCTGGGCTTTGTTATCAGCTTGCACAACAAAAACATATTGTCCCTGATTGTCATGACGCAATGCGGCAAAGGGCATCACCAGTCGAGGACTGGTGGGAATTTTCAGGCGGATGCGGCAGAGCAGGCCGGGGCGCGCGCCAGCAATTGATTCCTGCAGATGCACCTCGATCTTGCCTTTGTGCGTACGCGCGTCAATATCGGGATAAATACGATATATCTGCCCCGGCCAAAGCTGGCTACCCAGCGCATCGATCCGAATCTGTACCTTGTTGCCCTTACGCAGTTGCGCAATCAGTAACTCTGATACCGATAATTCAATTTTCAAATCCTCTGGATCATACATGCTGAGGATAAGGCTATGCAGAGGTGCAACATCCCCCGGCTCATAGCGACGATCACCGATAATGCCAGAGAAGGGGGCGCGGATCTGGGTATAACTCAGGCGGGTTTCGAGAATCGTTTTTTCTGCCTGTGCCAGCGTCATTAATGTTCGCGCACGGGTAAGCTCTTCTTCGGATGCCAGTTTACGTGGCATCAGCTTTTTTATCCGCGCCAGTTCTAGCTGAGCCTGTGCCAGCGTGGCTTCGATTTTATCCCGTTCACTTTGTAATACACGATCATCAATCTGAATTAGCAGGCTGGATTTTTCAACCTTGTCACCGGGGTAAAAGGGCAGCGCAATTATGCGTCCCGCTTCCTGATTGAAAATACGCACATACTGTTTTGCCTGCAGGACACCGAGCAGCGTTTGCTCGGCCTCCAGTGGTGCGTTGCGGACAACGCCCAGCTCTACCCGAGTGGTCGCCTGTGGCCGATGTCCTGCCTGAGCAGTTGGCTCGTCGTTGCAGGCGAGCAAAAACAGACTGAGTAATAACAGTGTCAGCCAGTGTGTATTGTAGTGCGGTGGTTTATTCGAGGGGTGCATTAGAGGCCGTAAAAATCGTTTTGAGTGAATCGCCATAATAGCATTATTATCTCAGGGATTTTATTTCAGGAAAGGCGGGTCGAACTTTACATTGCTTTTGTTTTAACCTGAATCTTCAGGACACGCAGCCAATTCCAGTGTTACAGAAGGTCTGTGATAGTATCAGTTTTTTTTCTGCAGATAGCAAAATTTATGCACCACTTACTTTATACCGCCGCCCCGGAAACTCAGCGTAACGATTTACATAATCTCAAACGTATGTTGCCCTATATCTGGGTCTATAAAGGTCGCGTTCTGTTTGCCCTGCTGGCACTAATTATGGCCAAGTTGGCAACCGTGGGTGTGCCGCTGGTATTCAAGGAAATTGTCGATGCACTGGATAGCAATACTAACAATCTAACGGGGCAGGATGGCCTTGTTCTACCCGTGGTTTTGTTTCTTGCCTATGGTGCCTTGCGCCTGTCAAGCTCGCTATTTAACGAGTTGCGCGATGCCGTGTTTGCTCAGGTGCGTTATAGCGCCATGCATCGGCTATCACGTCAGGTACTGGATCATCTATATAAGCTGTCGTTGCGTTTTCATCTTGATCGACGCACGGGTAATGTCAGTCGTGACATAGAGCGTGGAGCCATGAGTGTCAGCTCTATTCTTAACTACCTGGTTTTTAATATCCTGCCAACCATCGCGGAATTCATCATGGTGGCGTTTATCCTGCTGCACCAGTACGACATTCATTTTACCGTTATTACCTTTTGTACGGTGGCTGTTTATATTGGCTTTACTTTTTCAGTGACCAACTGGCGCATGCATTATCGTCACAGCATGAATGCGCTGGATTCTAAAGCAAGCGGTCAGGCGGTGGATGGTTTGTTGAACTATGAAACGGTCAAGTATTTCAATAACGAAAGCTTTGAGTTGCAACGTTATGATGAAACCCTGGATGAATGGGAACACTCGGCAGTAAAAAGTCAGGTTTCCATGTCGTTGCTGAACTTTGGACAGGGTTGCATCATTGCCGTGGGACTAACGTTGATCATGATTTCAGCCGGGCAGGGTGTGCTGGCGGGCGAATTAAGTCTCGGTGATCTGGTGTTAGTTAATACCCTGATGTTGCAATTATTTATTCCATTGGGTTTTCTGGGCATTATTTATCGCATGCTCAAACATACCCTGGCGGACATGCAACAGGTGATGTTACTGCTGGATAAAGAGATTGAAGTTACCGATGAAACAGGTGCCCCCGATTTAAAAATTAAAGCAGGTGAAGTGCGGTTCGAAAATGTCAGTTTTTCTTATCAGGCTGAACGGCCAATCTTGCATGATATTAGTTTTACTATTCATCCGGGCAAAAAAGTGGCGGTGGTGGGTCCCTCGGGAGCGGGAAAATCAACTCTGTCGAGACTGTTGTTTCGCTTTTATGAGGTTAATACCGGCACGATCAAGATTGATGGGCAGGCGATTAACAACGTAACGCAAGATAGTTTGCGCCGCGCTATCGGTATCGTGCCGCAGGATACGGTGCTCTTTAATGAATCTATCTATTATAATTTGTCTTATGCCAACCCTGCGGCCAGCCACGATGACATTATCCGCGCGGCAAAGCTCGCACATATCCATGAATTAATCGATAGTCTGCCAAAGGGCTATGACACGGTTGTGGGTGAACGGGGCTTGAAACTGTCGGGGGGTGAAAAGCAACGGGTCGCCATCGCCCGGGTGATTCTTAAAAATCCACCGGTGCTTATTTTTGATGAAGCAACCTCGTCACTGGATACACAATCAGAGCAGGCGATCACGCAATCGTTATCTGAGCTGTCAGAACAACATTCAACCCTGGTTATTGCCCATCGTCTCTCCACCATCGTTGATGCCGATGAAATACTGGTCATGGAGCAGGGCCGTATCGTTGAGCGTGGCAGCCATGCGCAATTGCTGGCAAAGAAAAATCTATACTCACAAATGTGGGCTTTGCAGCAGCAGGAAGAACAAAGCGAACATTTACCCGGCTAAGCAGGCTGACGTTCGGCTGGCAGCGGCGTATAATAGACGTCTGTTAAATTACCGATGATTAAATATGTCTGATTCTGATGTAGAAGCACAAATTAAAGCCCAATTGGCGCAGGGGAGTTGCGCTGCCAGTGAACTGATCGCCCTGCAAGTTCTCGGCGATAGTATGGAGCCGGAGTTCAAGGACGGCGCGATTGTGGTTATCGATCAAGATGCGATTATTCGAGATCGGGTTTATGTGATGGTTATGCTTGAAGGTGGGCTGACACTACGACTACTGGTTATTGAAGACGAGCGTTATTTTGTTGAGCCGCTGAATGAAGCCTATATGCATGAACGACAGGAAATCGAAAAAAGCGTGCTTAAAGGTGTGATAGTGCAACAAACACCGCACAAAGGTCGGCGCAAGGATCGTATTACCTATCGATACGAATAAAGACGATTTATTATTTGTGTCTCGTTAGCATGTAGCCACATGCTGAAAAATTGTGATGCAGTCGATCTATTTCCAGGGACGCTCTGATTGAATCTCCCCGCCGCAAGTGGACGGGGTATCTGCGTATGTAGGTTCGGCTTTAGCCGTACCAGTACGGCTCACCTGTGCCCGAAGGGTAGAAGCCGAACCTACAATAAAATTTTACCCCAAGGGTACTTTGTCACTTCGTTCGGGCGCACAGCAAGCTGCGGGAAATTATACCCAATAGAGGTTAATCAGAGCTTCCCTAGACATTTTAGTTACCGGTGGGAAACATAAATTTTACGATTTTGTGTCAGGTTTCATAACATGGAATTGTTTTATTGACTATTCTGACTGAATAGTTAACAAACAACTGAGTCAATATATGTCAATAATCAAGCCATTTAAAAATAGCCAATACATCCTTATCGCGGGTCTGCTGTTAGCACAGCCTTTGCAGGCAAAAATGGTTGATATTTATGCGGGTGATAGTTTTGCCGTGGCGGCAGAGTCGTTGGTTCCCGGTGATACCCTGATTGTTCATGCGGGCACGTATATTGACTCAGGCAAACTCACTCTTTCGGTCAAAGGCACAAGCAATCAACCGGTCGTCATACAGGGGGCGGAAAATGAAGTACGTCCTCATATTTCCCGTAATGCGGGTGATCAGCCGCAAAACACGATTAATATCGAAGGCGCGACCTATCTAACGATTCGTGGTATTGAAATTAGTAGCAATGGTGGGGACGGTGTCAACCTGAGTGGCAATCCATCCTATATTACACTCGATGATCTGCTGATCCATGATGTTGATGTTGGCGTGAATTTTAGAAGTGACATGTCCAATATTATTGTTCGCAAAACACATATCTATAATACGGGTACAGATGGGGGAACGGGTGAAGGCATGTATGTGGGTTGTAACTATGCCAGCTGTGTTGTCTCAAACTCAATTATTGAAAACAATCTGATTCATGATACTCGTAATGCTACTCAGGGAGATGGCATCGAAGTCAAACGCGGATCCTATGGAAACATTATTCGTGACAATGTTATTTACAATACCAAATACCCCTGTCTCCTGCTGTATGGCACTGACGGTAATCCCAGGAATATTGTCGAACGAAATGTGATGTGGAATTGTGGTGATTCAGGCATTCAGGTCGCCGCCGATGCAAAGGTGCGTAACAATATTATTATCAACAGTGATCAAGGTATTAACTCACAAGAACATCAGGGGGTAACGCCCGCCAATCTTGAGTTGACTCATAACACCATTATTGGTGGCGATCCCTGCTTACGCCTTGGTGGTTGGGGCAACAAAACGGGCTTGGTATTTGCCAATAATGCGGTTTATTGCCCATCAGGAAAATATATCATTTCAGATTTGACCAATGCTGTGATCAGCGGAAATGTCATCTATCCGGCGAATACACCATTGCCCTCAAGTGGATACAAAGTAGGGAAGCCGATGGCCGACGATCTTGTTGATTGGGGTAACAAGAATGTCTATCCCACATCCACATCTTCATTAATCGGCGCAGGGGTTAGCCAATATGCACCAGTTGATGATTTCAATAAAAGTATTCGAACCGGCGCGCCAGATGCGGGCGCTTATATGTGGATGCAAAATAGCAATCCGGGCTGGACTGTTAATGAAAATTTCAAAACCTTTTCAGGTATCGCACCATCCCCGCCAACTGATGTTGAGGCGTATTAATAAGTATATAGCTGTTTAAAAACGCGATACGCCTTCACGGCCAGTTTGCTTTTATATCTGCGCAGCTCAATAGTGTGTAATGCGGGTATCTTCGAACAGAGGCTGGGTCGAATGTTCTGGTGTTTACGCGTACAACTGAAATGAATCACCCTGCCGCAAGCGGACGGGGTATCCACGTATGTAGGTTCGCCTTCTACCCTACGGGCACCATGAGGCGAACATGTGCGGCTGAAGC
>CAZIJT010000015.1:0-32598 GCA_964539595.1 uncultured Thiohalophilus sp.
GTCACAAAGGAAGATCTTGAAAAAGCGGTGAGCCATCTGAAGGACTACGTACAGAGTATGAAACGTGATATGGATTTCAGTGTGGATGACACGACTGGACGTTTCGTGGTGAAAGTTTTTGACTCAGAAACCAGGGAATTGATACGCCAGATCCCATCTGAAGAGATGCTGGCGATATCGAGACACCTGGTGGAAAGAATGGAGGAAGAGGAGTCGAAAAAGGGATTTTTGATAGAGCTGAATGCCTGAGAGGGATAACGGGAACTGGTACTGAACTTGCATTGTAGCTTGCACAGTATCAGTAACGGGTTTCAGGATGGAATCCAGTCAGCGCTAAATGAGTCAAGAGGTACGGTATGCCAACCATAACATCTGCAGGTGTCGGATCAGGACTGGATGTCGCGGGTCTGGTAGAGAAACTGGTGGCAGCAGAAGGTGAACCGGTGAAGATTCGCCTGGATCGCAAGGAAGTGAAACTCCAGGCCGAACTCTCCGCAATGGGAACGTTCAAAGGTGCAGTATCCGGATTCCAGTCTTCGCTTGAAGCGCTGCGTAAGCCGGACACCTTTGGCAATCTCGACGTAACAAGCAGCGATGAAGAGATGCTGGCCGCAACGGCGAGCAAAGATGCCCAGCCGGGTGACTATGAAATTGAAGTTCTACAACTCGCCCGGTCACACAAGCTTTCAAGCTCCTCACTGGAATCTGATCGTCTTCCATTGGGAAGCGGCAGTCTGACGATTCAACTGGGGCGGTTTGAAACTGTTCCTGAAACTGAATTTGCAAATGAGAGCCGGCGCTTTGTGATGAATCCCGATGTCCCTGTAAAAACCATAACTATCAGCGATGACAATGCTAGCTTGCGTGGAATTCAGCAAACGATCAATAAAGCCGATGCTGGGATTCGTGCATCGGTTATCAATGATGGCAATGGTTATCGGCTGGTGCTGTCGTCGCTGGTCGCAGGTAATGACAATAATATTCGTATAAAAGTTAACGACAAGGATGGTTCGGATCAAGATAGTTCGGGGCTATCTGTGTTTGCCTATGAGCCGGATAATGCTCAGGGTGCAGGGATAAATATGAATGAGGTGGTTGCCACCCAGAATGCCGAACTTAATGTTGATGGCATTTTCATTAGCCGTTCCAGTAATGAAATCGATGATGTTATTGATGGGCTTACCCTCAACCTTAAAGCCGGTTCAGAAGATAGCATCAACCGACTTAATATCGAGATGAGTACGGCAAGCGTAACCCAGTCAGTCAATGATTTTGTCAACAGTTACAATGAAATGATGGATACGGTGGATGCGCTAACCGGCTATGATGCAGAAACAAAAACCGCCGGGCCGCTCTCCGGCGACCCGTCCATTCGCGGTGTGGTCAGTCAGATACGCCGCACCCTGAGTGATAGCTTCAGCAGTGTTAATTCAAAATATGATTCGCTTTCCAGTATTGGTGTCGATAGCCAACGCGACGGCAAGCTGACTCTCGACAGTGCCAAGTTAGAGGCTGCGATTGAAGATGATTTGCAGCAGCTGACCCAACTGTTTTCGATTTCAGGCTCCAGCAGCGATCCGGCGGTACGTTATATTGACGCGGGCAGTGAAACTAAAACCGGCGCGTACAACCTGGTTGTTACCCGGATGGCCTTGCAGGGAGCCTGGGCGGGAAAACGGCTGAGTCCCGATTCAAATCTGGATAATCCGTTTATTGATCCGGCTACCCGAATAGGACTTGAAGCGGCGAAAAATGCATTTGGAAATATTTTTCCATTGACGCTTGAACAAGGCAGTAGCAGCTTCAGAATTAAGGTCGATGGTCTGGCCAGCCAGAAAATCACCCTGGCGGCAAAAAATTATCGTAATCAGAATGAACTCATCAACGAATTACAAACCCAGATCAATGCTGATACTAATTTGCAAAGCAATAAGGTCGCGGTTGAAGCGCATCTTTCTAATGGTCGGCTACTGCTGGTTTCCAATCATTATGGCAGTAACTCATCGGTTGAAATGATTCAGGCAGATGATGAGCTTAAAGATCAACTCGGTTTTCATGTTGCCGCCGGTATTCATGGTGAGGATGTTGCCGGTACGTTTAATAATGTCGCAGGCATGGGTGATGGTCGCATCCTCACTGGCAAAGGTGCAGTAGAAGATTTAAAAATAGAGGTGCAGGAAGGTGAGGCGGGTGAACGCGGGCAGATATTTTTCTCCCACGGTGTCGGTGCGCGACTGCATGAGCTTACCGCTCAGTTTCTAAAACGGGATGGGATTATTTCTGTTCGCAGTGAGGGCTACACTGATCGGATTAAAGATGTTGAAAAAGATAGAGGAAAGCTGGCGCAGAAACTGGAAAAATCTGAACAACGTTATTTAAAGCAATTTACCTCACTGGATGCCACGCTTGGAAAAATGCGTTCGACTGGAAACTTTCTCAGCAACCAGCTGGATTCCCTGCCGGGTGCGGCCAGGCAGAAGTCGAAGTGATGTGAATGGCAAATGAAATTAGCAATGATCACAGAGTTTGAAAAAATAATGATTGTCAGTGCGGTGTTTAAATACGTCGGGCTTGCGGTACATTTTTTGGGAGCCGCCCTGTTCAGGCTGCTTCTGAGTGGTCTGTTTTTTGTAGTGTTAGTGATGTGCTTTAAGCACAGATTAAACGAGGAGTCAGGTAATGAATATGGCAAAGCTACATAGTGCAGTTAAGCAGTACAATAAGGTTGGGGTTTCCAGTGGTGTTGAGTCGGCCAGCCCGCATCGGCTGATTCAGATGTTGATGGTGGGGGCGTTAGAAAAAATCAATATGGCCAAAGGTCAAATGAAACGTGGCGAGGTCTCGCCTAAAGGCGGCAATATCAGCTGGGCGATTTCGATTATTGATGGACTGCGAGCCAGTCTGGATCTGAATACCGGGGGTGAGATTGCACAGAATCTGGATGATCTGTATGACTACATGACCCGACGTCTGGCGCGTGCCAATGTTGAAAATGATGCCGATATTCTGGATGAAGTGGCCTCATTACTGCGCTCGATAAAAGGCAGCTGGGATGAAGTGCCCGAACGTCTGGAACTGGAAAAACAGAATCAGGGACACTGAGCGTGAATATGTTGGCAGAAGAAGGACGAGCTGAGAGGCTGGTGAGATCTCCGCTATCTTATGCACAGCATATTCTGCGTCTCAGTGATGAGATGTATCAGCATGCGAAACAGGCTGAGTGGCTTATGTTTACTGAGCGAGAAATTATGCGGCAGAAGCTAATTAGCAGCTTGTTCGCCCATCCACAGATTGCGGCTGAACTGGAAAGTTTGCAGACTATATTAAGGCAGGTGATGGAGATTGATAATAAAAGCATATTATTGGGGGACAGGGAAAAGCAGCGACTGGGTAGGGAAGTGTCGGGTTTTAAGCAGCATCGTCAGGCAGCACAGGTTTATCAGCTGGTCTCGATGAATTAGAATAACCTGGCTTCAGCAGGCTCGGTACCAATATTAAAGTATATATATCAGCAGCTTATATTTATTTTGGCATGGCTTTACTGCGCTGAGATGTCTTGTCGAGAAAGCAATGGCAGGCTATTTCAGATCAAACGTGCGGATATTTTTTTGAAAAAGTGAAAACATCTATAAAGTGTGACAGGAAGAAATACGGCTGTTACTCAAAAAATATTGGCAAAAGATTAAAAATTCCCCTATAGTACAAACAGCTACAGATTTTGTTATTGGTTGTTTTGGTTGTTCCCTCAGCGTTACCATGAATTCCTCGTTACAACACCTGTATGCAACACTCTATTTTTTAATTTATTAAGGTAATAATTACATGGCTACAGGTACAGTAAAGTGGTTTAACGAATCCAAAGGTTTTGGTTTTATTTCTCAGGACGACGGCGGCGCAGACGTATTCGTACATTTCAGCGTGATTCAGGGCTCAGGTTTCAAAACCCTGGCTGAAGGTCAGGCTGTTACCTTTGAAGTAGAAAATGGTCCCAAGGGACTGCAGGCAACTAGCGTTACACCTGCCTAGTCGAAACCTACTTTATTAAAGTTCGACACAAAGAACCCCGCCTCGGCGGGGTTCTTTTTTGGGCGATGATTATTTTCAAATCTGCCGGTTTCCCGCCAGGCTTACCGCGTTAAGTACCTTGTTTATATCGGCTCCCTGAATACGCTGGTAGCCGACATAAATCACCGGAAAGCCTTCAATCTGCATGGTTTCAACCAGTAAGTCCTGATCACTGGCTTTCTCCACATCCAGTTCGACATAATCCATGTTTCGCTGAGTAAATTCCTCACGCATTTTTTTGCAATAGGGGCACCAGCTTGCACCATACATGTATATCATCGGACTACCATCATCATAGAAATGTTGGCGGAAATACTGCTTTTCTGTCCGCGTGAGATATTTATCGCCATAGCTTTGTGCCAGTGCGGAGGCTGTCATCGCCTTGTAGTAGCCGGGTATCTTGTGTTTGCCGATAACGATAAAGGGTAAATTACCACGCCCCAGCTCGGCATAGAGTTTCTGGTTTTCCTCATTATTATCGAGCGATAATTCTCGAAAAGGCACATGATGGCGTTTAATTTCCTGTAGACCCTTTTTACACCAGCCGCCGCAGTTACTACGGGTGAAAATCAGGACTTCAGGATTGCCATCTGCATTGAATGCGCCGTTAGAAAAATCGAATGAAAAAATTTCAGGCTTAAAGTAGAACAACGCGCCTGCGGCGATAAGAATGATCAGCAGCTTTTTCATTTAGTTACACCAGCTACGGCGTTTTCCTCCTGTATACGGTCGAGCTAGATTTTTGGAAATTAAGGTATCCGCCAGATTTTCCCCGTCAACATAGACTTCGGCAAGAATACGAAAATATTTCCCACGTTGCAGTTGGCGCAGTTCGATGTTATCGGCATTGCGAAGCAGGTTCACGGTTTCTTCTCGTGCCCGCTGTGCAGCCTGTTTTTCTGCTGGGCAGCGACCTCTGATCTCAGGTGCATCCATGCCTCGAACCCGAATGGGCACATGCCGACCAATAATAGCGGGCCAGTCTTTGATGTTAACCCTGAAAGTATCGGCATCATAGATGCTGGTAACTTCATCAATAAGGATGCCACCATAGCTGGAAGACAGGGCGGGCAGGGGCAGGAGGGCGAGACAATAGATGATAATTCTGGGGAGCATGATATTTCCGCTTTGAGGTGATGCCATCTCCCTGTGCTGTTTTTTGATCCCTCAGAGTAAAATGATAGGTAATTGGCAAGCTGATTTCCAGCTTTTGCTTTAATCTCTACGGGTTAAATTCCCCGCGGCTTGCAGCGAACCTACCACTCATACCCCGTTAGCGTGTTGCGGGGAAGTTTATTTTTGCAGTCAGTTGGAGGGGGATGCTTTTGGCGTGCTATGAGCAATATGCGGCTGATTCATTATCCATTCAAATTGTGCTTTAATGCTTGCCCATGTATAGACCTCTCGAACTCTTTATCGGCCTGCGCTACACCCGCGCCAAGCGCCGCAATCATTTTATCTCGTTTATCTCACTAACCTCGATGCTGGGTATCACTCTGGGCGTGATGGCGCTGATAACGGTGCTATCGGTGATGAACGGCTTTGAGAAAGAAGTGCGTGAGCGCATTCTGGATATGGTCTCCCACCTGACCATTAGCCAATATCATGACAGTCTGGTGGGCTGGTCGGATGTGGTACAGCGGGTAAAGGAACAGCCGCATGTGCTGGCAGCCGCGCCCTATGTGGAAGCGCAGGGCATGTTGATTCATGGCAATGATGTTAATGGTAGCCTGATTCGGGGTGTTTTGCCGGAGATGGAGCCTTCGGTCTCCAATGTCGGTCAGAGCATGATCGAAGGGCAGCTAGGTGATTTAATCCCCGGCCAGTTTGGTATTATTCTGGGGCGGGATCTGGCGCGCATTCTCGGTGCTAATGTAGGCGACAAGGTGACTCTGGTAACGCCCAGCGCCCAGGTGACCCCGGCGGGGATTGTGCCAAGACTCAAGCGTTTTAAAGTGGTTGGCATTTTCTATGTCGGCATGTATGAATATGACAGCAGTATGGCGCTATTGCATATGGATGACGCACGGCGGGTATTTCGATTGAACGATGGGGTCTCGGGTGTACGTCTGAAAGTGGATGATTTATTCCGTGCGCAGCAGGTGCGTGCTGATTTGCAGAAGACGGAGTTGGGTCAATACTGGATTCGTGACTGGAGTTCCTATCACGCCAACTGGTTCCGTGCGGTAAAAATCGAGAAGCGCATGATCTTCCTGCTGCTGTTACTGATTGTCGCGGTGGCGGCGTTTAATATTGTTTCGACCCTGGTGATGATGGTCACCGACAAAGAAAGCGATATTGCCATTTTGCGAACCTTAGGCATGTCACCGTCGAGTATTTTAAAAGTCTTCATGGTGCAGGGCACGCTAATTGGTGTAGTCGGTACGGTGTTGGGGATTGTATTGGGAGTTTCACTTTCACTAAATCTGGACACGGTAGTGCCGATTATCGAAAATCTATTCGGCATGCGCTTTTTAGATCCCGGCGTTTATTACATCAGTGAACTGCCTTCGGATCTGCACTGGGATGATGTCTGGATGATCGGCGCGGTGTCGTTATTGCTAGGCGTGCTGGCAACCCTGTATCCCGCCTGGCGAGCGAGTCGCACTCAGCCAGCGGAGGCCTTACGTTATGAATAATGATGCACGTATTGTCCTGCGTTGCGTGGGCTTGAGTAAGACTTTTCATGAAGGCCCGGCACCGGTAGAAGTATTAAAAAATGTTGATCTTGCTTTGCAACAAGGCGAGCAACTGGCGATTATCGGTGCCTCCGGTTCGGGTAAAAGTACCCTGTTGCAATTACTCGGTGGGCTGGATACGCCCACAGCAGGGCAGGTTGAAATTGATGGCAAAGATATGGCCTCACTGAATCCCGCCGCGCGAGGTTTTCTGCGTAATCGGGCACTGGGTTTTGTTTACCAGTTTCATCATCTGTTGCCTGAATTCAGCGCACTGGAAAATGTGGCCATGCCTTTGTTGATCCGTGGTGACAAACCAGCTGCCGCCTCCATTGTGGCGACAAAAATACTGCAACGGGTGGGGCTGGATCACCGCCTTACTCACAAACCTAATGAACTTTCTGGTGGTGAACGTCAACGGGCGGCATTAGCGCGCGCATTGGTAACCCAGCCACTCTGTGTATTGGCCGACGAACCAACGGGTAACCTCGATACAAAAACAGCCGAAAGCGTTTATCAGTTAATGCTGGAACTGAATAAAGAGTTGAATACCAGTTTCATTATTGTTACCCACGATACGCATTTTGCTAAAAAGATGGATCGGATTTGCACGCTGGTAGATGGTGTTTTAGAGAATAACTAAGTCGCCGGATTTAATTGTTCTGATTCAATGCTGTTGTTTGTCCTAAACCTGACTCATTCAATTTCAGCTCGGTTATTACACCGCGATGATCAGAGACGCGTTCTGTCAGTACCCGATAGGAATGAAAACTGAGCTCAGGGGAGATCAAGATCCAGTCGATACGCCGATCAAAGGCGGGGAAAGTTTCCAGCCCAGTTTTATCTGGCTGGTAAGCAGATAGATTTAATACCTTGCTGATCTGTTGCACCGTGGAACCTACTTCCCAGTCAGTATTAAAATCCCCCATAATAATCAGCGGATGTTTTCGTTCACGCAATGTCTGGATCAATTCCTCTGCCTGCTGTTTGCGAATTGATGAGCTAACAAAACTCAGATGTACTGAAACAATATCGACTTTAACATCCGGTTTACCAGGCCAGCTAATCGTTGAGATCACAAAACCTTTGGGGGTGGGGGAAATTCCCATATTAAAGGTGATGGCGCGGGGATTACTGAGTTCACGCTTCGCCATTAGTGCCGTGCCATAAGCCAGCCCTAACCCATCCACATGGTTGGCGCGCACTGAATGCTTGAAGTTTCCATTTGTTGCCAGATAGTCAACGTGATCAAAGTTACCGCTCCAGAAAGAAGGGCTGTCGGCTTCCTGCAAGGCGATGACATCGGCATTGCCATTTTTGAGCAGTGTTGCAATGGCATCGAGATTGCTGAGGGTTGTGGCGGTTGTCTGAAATAACTGATGAAACCCCGTTCCTCGCCCGTGGGCAAGATTAAGGGTCATGACTTTTAACTTGCCATTATGATTTTGAATTTGTTGGTTACTGGATGAATAGGCACGAACAGCTGGGGTCGAATCAAGCACACTGGTGGCACAGCCCTGCAGAAGTAAAAATGTTAACAATGCTATGATTGAAAATCGGACTAGTCTCATGGTTGGCTTCCCCGGTAGGCAACCAGCTCAGCCATGAGCCAGTCACGGGTGCGGATCGTGTTACCCAGTTTATCAATCACCTGATAATAGCGCCCGCTTAACAGGCTTTTGCTTGCACACTTGTCAATAAAATCTTCAGGCGTTTTTATGTCATCTTTGAAGTGCTGGTATTTACTATTGATATGTTCGGCAGCATCACGGGCTGAATGTTGTTGATTGTTGCGAACAAAGATCAGGCTGGAATTGCTAACTCGGTTGAGTAGATGCTGAATGGTTTGCTCGGCCTTGCTATTGGGCTGACTGTAGACAACTGACACGAACAGCAACAAAAAAAGTGCCGTCGCTATGCTGGATAATGAAGTAATGCTTTGATGGGTAAATTTCATGAAATGCAGTTTTCCTGACGGGCTTAGCGATATTTATGCGGGCACTTGTTTGAAGTATGGCAGTATTTCAGCTTTCGAAGGCAGTCTGCCCATGCCAGTTTGTTGTCTATACCTCATATATGTGGGCTTCCCCGACCGATTGCAATAAAACGCCAATGTGTAAGGGTTATTAATGGATTTAGGCTGATTGTGTCCTTGCGAGATTAGTGGATTAGTTGCTACACTTAGGGACTTATGCAACGGTTCTTAATTAAAATTATGGTGCTCTTTCTCCTGCTAAGCAGCCTGTCCTGGGCCGCAGAGCTGGATGACTCGCTTGATGCGTTTCAGCAGAACCATGAACTCAGTGTGCATGCCGATACGGGTGATTTTTCTCATACAACCTGCGATGAATGTTGCCACGGCTGCGCGCATTTTTTTGGCATTTTCTCTGAAGCCGTTATTTTACCTTCCTTGCTCAATGGCAGTTACAAATCAGTGACAGTCGAACACCGCTATTTCATCAGCCAACAGCCTCCAACACCGCCGCCTACGGCATAACTAATTTCACCTCGGTTACTTATCATTTGTCAGATATGCTGACAGATGTCGTTGTATTATTTTATTCAGGATTAATCCATGTGTAGATCCAGCTTCAGACACTCACTGATAGTTTCAGTGTTGCTGAGTAGTGGTCTTTGTTCGCCTGTATTGGCAGAGCAGAGTGGCGCTATAAACTCGGTAAAAATAGAACTCGATAACACGGCTCCTGTGGCGTTGATGCAGACGCTGCAAACCACTATCGATCAACATCCTCGTAAGCGTGCAGCAGAAGCAAACCTCAATGCCAGTCGTGCGGCTACCCGTGCGGCAGACAATGCCCTCTACAACCCCGAACTTGAAATTGATTCAGAAAAAACGGATATCAATACTTCGTATATACAACTGAGTCAGACCATTGATTGGGGTGGGCAACGAGGGTCGCGTACCAATGTGGCTCAGTCCCGTTTACTCAAGGCTCGTGCTGATTATGAAATGGAGATGCAGAAGTTGGCGCATGAACTATTGCTTGCCATTGCCGAGAAACATACCCGAGATCAATTGGCAACATTGGCCAGTCGTGAGTTGCAGTTGATGCAGGAATTTTCTGAGGTAGCAGAGCAACGCTATCAGGCCGGGGATTTAACCCAGGTTGAACTGGATCTGGCAAGACTGGCTCACAGTGAAGCGCTAATGACGCATGCACAGACTTTATCTGAAGCCGCTGCCGCCAAAGAAACCTTACGTGCCATTTTTATTCAACAGCCGAAAAATTTACCCATGTTGCCGGATGAATTGCCAACCGCGCAGTTGCCTGAAGACACGGATAATTATATTCGCAGCCTGCCGACAATGCGTGCGCTTGAGGCGGATGTGGCGGCGCAACGTTATACCGTTGCGCTGCGACAAAGTGAACGTAGCTGGAATCCTACTATCGCCCTGCGTGGTGGCAAGGAAGACAGTGAAACGCTCGTGGGTGCGACCTTGAGTATTCCGCTTAATATTCGCAATACGTTTCGTGCGGAAGTGGATGAGGCTCAACAGGTATTGATTAGTAGTGAACAACTGGCGCAGCAAAGTTTTCGCAATCAGCGTGCACAGATATTTTCCACTACGGAACGTTATCGCCTGTTGCAACGTGCATGGGACAACTGGAAAAAAACCGGGCGCATCAGCGTTAATCGGCAACTGGGGTTAATTAAAAAACTTTGGCGCGCCGGTGATATGAGCACAACAGAATATCTGGTTCAGCTTAAACAGGCATTGAATACGCAATCGGCCGGTTATGAATTGCGTGGTCGCGTCTGGCAGGCTGGGTTCGACTGGTTACTGATAACGGCCAGCATTAATGACTGGTTACAAATTACGCTAGAAGAGAATTGATATGACTATTAAACACTATATAAGCATCTTGTTAGTAACAGTATTGTTAAGTATGTTTTCTATGACATATGCGCAAAGTGAACACGAAGGGCATGATGAGCATGGCAGTGAAGAAGGTGGGCCTGCTAGTGAGCATGATGAAGAGGGCGTGGTTAAACTCACACCTGAACAAATGAAAATGGCCAATGTGGTGGTGACTGAGTTAACACTGCAATCGGTTCCTGAACTTCTGCGTGCGCCGGGCGAAGTTAAGTTCAATGCCTATAAAACTGTAAAAATTACGCCACGTATTGCTGCGCAGGTGGTTGGCCGCTCAGTAAAACTGGGTGATGAAGTTAAAAAAGGCCAGCAACTGCTCACGCTTTCCAGTGTGGAAATGGCGGAGGCGCAGGGTGATTATTTAGTCGCTCACCGCGAATGGTTGCGGGTAAAAAAACTGGGGCGCAAGGTGGTATCAGAGCGCCGCTATACCGAAGCAAAAGTGAAATGGGAACAGGCCAGAGGCCGAATTCAGGCTTATGGTATGACCCTGGTTCAGGTAAATCAATTGCAGAATAATAAAGATGCCATTTTAGCGAATGGTATTTTTCAGCTTCTCGCTCCACAGGCAGGACGCGTATTGCATGATAACTTTATTGTCGGTGAACGGGTTGAAGCCGGTCATGAATTGATGGTGATTGCAGATGAGTCGGTGATGTGGGTAGAAGCGCGGGTCACACCAAATGATGCCGGAAAAATAAAGCTCGGTAGTGATGCGCTGATTATGGTCAACGGAGACAGTCTTTCTGCAAAGGTCAGTCAGCTCAATCACACGCTGGATGAAACTACGCGTACCCTTGCTGTGCGTATTGAAGTTCCCAATAAAAATGATCGACTTCATCCCGGTATGTTTGTTAATGCGCGAATTGCCATTGTTGATCAAGCGCAGGCACTGACCGTACCCGAAGCGGCTGTTCTGCGCAGCCCGGATGGTGACTGGCAAGTGCTGGTTGAACAGGATGAGGCAGGTGAATTCAAGGCGCTTGAAATTGAGGTGGATCGGGTGACTGATGGACGTGCTGTGATCACCGGGATTAAAGCCGGAGCGCGTGTTGTTACTCATGGCGCATTTTTCGTTCAGTCGGAACTGGCCAAGTCCGGTTTTGAAGTTCATAACCACTAGAGGTCAGACTCATGTTAGATGCAATTATTAGCGGGTCGGTAAAAAATCGCTTGCTGGTGGTTATTGCCTTAATCGCAACGGCTGTCGGTGGTGTTTTAATTTTACCCCAACTTAATCTGGATGCTTTTCCCGATGTTACCAACGTACAGGTACAAATTAATACTGAAGCACGCGGTCTGGCCGCCGAAGAAGTCGAACAATTAATTACCTTTCCAATTGAAGCGGTGATGTACGCATTGCCCGATGTGGAAGAGGTGCGTTCGATTTCCAAAACCGGCTTATCTGTTATTACGGTGGTATTCAAAGAAGGCACCGATATTTATTTTGCCCGGCAACTGGTGTTCGAGCGTTTACAAACTGCGCGCGAACAAATCCCTGAAGGCATTGGCACACCGGGTATCGGTCCCAACACCTCCGGTCTGGGACAGGTTTATCAATATATTTTACGTGCGGATGATCCGGAAAAATTCGATGCCATTACCCTGCGTAGTTATAACGACTGGATCGTTAAACTATTGCTGATGCCAGTAGGCGGCGTCACCGAAGTATTATCGTTCGGCGGGGAAGTGCGTCAGTATCAGGTGCAGCTTAATCCGCAACGCTTGCTTGCCTATGCTTTAACTGGAAATGACGTTGCTGAAGCCATTGAAGATAATAATCGCAATGCCGGTGGCTGGTATATGGATCGTGGTGAAGAGCAACTGGTGGTACGCGGTGTTGGCTGGGTGCGCAGCGGTGAGGAAGGTTTGCGTGACATCAGTAACATCCCATTGAAAGCTGAAGATGGTGTAGTGGTGCGGGTAAAAGATATTGCCACGGTGGCCTTCGGTCCTGAAATTCGACAGGGTGCGGTGTCCATTACTCGGCGTGATGCTGATGGCAATCCTGAGGCGCTGGGTGAAGTTGTAGCCGGGGTGGTACTCAAACGTCTGGGGGCAAACACCAAGGCGACCATTGACGGGATTAAGTCACGTCTGGCTGCGATACAAACCGCGCTGCCGGAGGGTGTTACCCTGGAACCGTTTTATGATCAGGCCAGTCTGGTGGATCAGGCGGTGACAACGGTATCAAAAGCCTTGCTGGAAGCCTTTGTGCTGATTGTTATTGTCTTGATGCTGTTTCTGGTCAACGTCCGCGCCACGTTTTTGGTGTTGATCTCGGTGCCGATTTCTATCGGCCTTGCGCTGATGGCGATGGCGCACTGGGGGGTATCAGCTAACCTGATGTCACTCGGTGGTCTGGCGATTGCGATTGGCATGATGGTCGATGGTTCGGTGGTGATGATGGAACACATATTCAGTCACCTGACCCATGCCGATGAACAGCATCAGGGCCGTCAAAAACAGGTACTGGGTGATGAACATCCCTATGACTCTGCGCATGACAGTCACGGCATCGCATTACGAATTAAAGAAGCGGCGTGCGAAGTGGGACGACCGGTATTTTTTGCGGTAATGATCATCATTATTGTGTTTGCCCCGCTGTTCAGTCTTGAAGGTGTCGAGGGTAAATTATTTCAGCCAATGGCAATTTCGATTGTGCTGGCGATGCTCGCATCCTTACTGGTTGCCCTGGTCGTCGTACCTGCACTGTCAACCTATTTGTTCACCACCGGCGTGGTACATAAGAGTGGTTATGTGATGCCGCCTTTAGAAAATTTCTATCGCAAAGCCTTACCCTGGGCGCAGGCGCGGCGGAAACTGGTGATTGGTTCTGCGCTGGGAATGTTTATCGGTGCGCTGGCCTTAATTCCTTTTTTAGGCACCGAGTTTGTGCCTGAGCTGGAAGAAGGCACGCTTAATATTAGAACTACATTGGCACCTTCGTCGAGTCTGGATACGGCACTTAGCGTTGCTGGAAAGCTGGAAGCGGTTCTACTGACTTTTCCCGAAGTGATTTATGCGACCAGTCGAGTGGGGCGACCAGAAATTGGAGGGGATCCGGAGCCGGTATCTAATGTTGAAACCTTTGTAGGTTTGCAGCCGGTGCATGAGTGGAGCAGTGCAAGTAATCGTCAGGACTTGCAGAAGCTGATGGAAGAAAAAATGAGCGTACATCCGGGGCTGCTGTTTTCTTTCTCTCAACCGATAGCAACGCGAGTTGATGAATTACTTTCGGGTGTGCGTGCGCAACTGGCGATCAAACTGTTTGGCTCTGATCTTGATGTGTTGGCAAAGAAGGGCACTGAAATTGAAGCACTGGTGAAAAAAGTAGAAGGCACACGCGGTGTAGCGATGGAGCAAATTGGGGGTGAAGCCCAACTTGCGATTCGTCCTCAACGTGACACGCTGGCGCGTTATGGTATACCGGTGGCGCAGGTCATGGATCTGGTTTCCGATGCCATTGGTGGACGTGCTGCCGGACAGGTTATTAAAGGTAACGAACGCTACGATATTTATGTGCGCCTTGGCGAACAGTATCGTAATAATGTTGAAGCCATTCGTAATCTGATCTTACAGGCCGCCAATGGTGCCTGGGTGAAACTGGGCGATGTTGCCCAGGTTGAAATCGAATCTGGCCCACCGCAAATTCGGCGTGATGATGTGCAACGCCGGGTGGTGATTCAAACCAATGTAGAAGGTCGTGACATGGGAGGGCTTGTCGCGGAGTTGCAACAACGTATTGATGATGAGATCGACCTGCCCGCGGGCTATACGGTGGTCTTCGGTGGTCAGTTTGAAAATCAACAACGGGCACAGGCGCGGTTAATGATTGTGGTTCCCTTGTCACTGGGGCTGATCTTTTTACTCTTGTATTTTGCTTTTGGTTCCATGGGGCAGGCCATGTTGATTATGCTAAATGTGCCGCTGGCTTTAATTGGCGGTATTGCGGCGTTGTATATTTCGGGTCAGTATCTTTCTGTGCCCGGATCAATCGGCTTCATTGCACTGTTTGGCGTTGCGGTGTTGAATGGTGTGGTCATGGTCAATGCGATTAATCAGCGCCTGGAAGGCGGAGCCGCCATTGATGAGGCTATATTTGGTGGCGCATTATCGCGTTTGCGACCAGTGTTGATGACTGCAAGTATCGCGGCACTGGGCTTGATTCCGATGTTATTAGCTACCGGGGTGGGTTCTGAAGTACAACGACCATTGGCCACGGTTGTGGTGGGAGGATTATTTTCCTCGACGCTGCTAACCTTGTTTGTATTACCGGTGCTTTATGCCCGCTTTTCACGGGAAAAGCTTGAATAGTCGGAGCGGCTGAGGGTAAGTGACTCAGTCGCCAGCGTAACGATATTTATTATGCATGATCATAGCCATCAGCATGCGATTTCAAACAGAATTGGTTGGGCGTTCGTGCTCAACTTTTTCTTTACGATTATCGAATTTGTTGGCGGGTGGCTGACGAATAGCACCGCCATCATGGCTGATGCTGTACATGATCTGGGTGATACGCTTTCGATTGGTATGGGCTGGGTTTTGGGGCGGTTATCCAGCACTGAAGCCAGCAATGAATTCACCTATGGCTATTATCGGCTTTCATTATTATCCGCACTGATTAATGCGTTGGTGTTGGTGGCCGGATCTATCTGGGTGTTAAGCGCAGCGATTCCGCGTCTTGGCACACCACTGATGCCGCATGCGCCGGGAATGTTCTGGCTTGCGGTGTTAGGTGTCGCGGTCAACGGCTTCGCAGCGTATAAACTTAGTCATGGTAAAACGCTGAACGAACAAGTGTTAAACTGGCATTTACTCGAAGATGTTCTGGGTTGGCTGGCAGTGTTGATAGTTAGCGTAATGCTGATGTTTTTTGACTGGCCGATTCTTGATCCCCTGCTTTCAATCGCGTTTACCTTATTTATTTTATTTAACGTAGTCAAAAATCTTAAACTGACCGTAAAGATATTTTTACAGGCGGTTCCAGATAAAACCTTAAGAGCAGCGATACAGAAAAAACTACGTTCTATCTCACACGTCGTAGCGGTGCATTATTTACACCTCTGGTCACTGGACGGCGAGCGCCATGTGTTGACCGCCCATCTGGTTCTTGATGTGCCACTGAGTGCTGAGATACAGGAAAGTGTTAAAGCTGATTTAAAACAGTGTCTGCAATCATTTAACCTTGAGCATACTACGTTTGAGTTTGAACAATCAGCTGAATTTTGCCGGGATGGACATGTTGAAGAATAGTGTTAACGCTGCTTCCTTCGCAGTCGCCGTTCTTTTAGATGATTAATAATATGTAGTCGCCAGAGCAGGCGAATGGTTCCGGCTGCAAGCAGGGCACTGAGGCTGGCGACGATAAAGCAGCCGAGCAGGAAGGGTTCCCAGATCTCGCCAAGTTCGGTCATCAGCCAGTGGATGGAGAGCGCAAATTCAACATGCTGTATCGGCTCCTGTAATATCCAGGTGCCGACCTTATAACAGAAATAAAACAGCGGCGGCATAGTGAACGGGTTGGACACCCAGACCAGGCCAACAGAAATAGGTAGATTGACTCTAAAAAATATGGCCGCCGCAGCCGCAGGTAACATTTGAAAAGGCATCGGCATAAAGGCCATAAACAGGCCAATGGCAAATGCGCCGGACACCGAGCGCCGGTTCAGGTGCAGTAAATTAGGATCATGAAGCAGGGTGCCGAAAAGGCGGTTTAGCTGGGGATGGTTGCGGATTTTATGGTGATCCGGCATGAAACGTTGGATGAATTTTTTCAGCATTGCAGATATTATTAGTTAAACGTATGGCAATAGGTATTCGCACCTAGTGTAATGGATCTGGCCGCATATTTATTGCCAGTGTAAAATATTTTTTTAACGCAAACCTTCAAGGATGAAAAAATGCGTTCAGGTTTTCCACTCCGATCAGGGGTTCTCGCTTTTCTAGCGGGGATTGTTTGCCTTCATTATTCATTCATTTTGCCGTCGATAGAATGGTCGATGTTATTGCTATTGGCGATTCCGCTGGCGGTTTTTCTCCCCGGATGGTGGCGACTGAGTGGCTGGTTTCTTGCGGGAGGGTGCTGGGCTTTATTGCAGGCTCAACTGATTCTTGATGATAAGCTGCCGGTCGAGCTTGAGGGAGAAAATGTGCTGATCGAGGGCGTGGTGGTCAGTTTGCCTGAGCAGACCGGCCAATATAGTCGGCAGCGTGTCCGTTTTGAATTTGAGATCGAAAGCCTGTCCCATGCGGGGCATTATTATCCTTCTCCGGGACGGGTACGGCTAAGCTGGTATCGCGTCGGCAAGAGCAAAAACCTGCATGCCGGGCAGCGCTGGCAGTTACTGGTGCGCCTGAAACAGCCCCGAGGTTTACTGAATCCCGGCAGCTTTGATTATCAGGGCTGGCTATTTCAGCGTCGTATTCGTGCCACAGGTTATATCAGAAAATCTAATGTAAATCATAAGCTAAGCAAGCTTTCTTCATCCTGTTTCATTCTATGTCTACGGGAAAAAATTCGCGCTCAGATTTTGACTATCACCGCTAATAGCAAGACTACAGGGCTGCTGCTGGCACTTTCCATTGGTGAACGCAGTCTGATTAGCCCGACACAGTGGCGCTGGCTACGGCGCACGGGCACCAGTCATCTGGTGGCGATTTCTGGTCTGCATGTGGGGCTGGTGGCGGGGCTGATGTTTCTGTTAGTGAATCGTCTCTGGCGATTTTCGGGTGTTCTGATGCTTTATTGTCCTGCACCAAAGGCGGCAGCCGGGGGGGCGATGGCAGCCGCACTGGTGTATGCGGCGCTGGCCGGGTTTTCCATTCCCACCCAACGTGCG
This sequence comes from uncultured Thiohalophilus sp., assembly GCA_964539595.1. GTDB lineage: Bacteria > Pseudomonadota > Gammaproteobacteria > UBA6429 > Thiohalophilaceae > JAADGZ01. Next base: position 17,484 of record CAZIJT010000015.1, read on the forward strand.
CTGATCATGCTGACGGTGGTAATGCTGGGGTTAATCTTTAATCGCAGTCTAAGTCCGGGACGGACACTGGCATTGGCGATGCTGGCGGTGTTGCTGGTGGATTCGCTGGCAGTGCTGTCGGCAGGTTTCTGGTTATCTTTTCTGGCGGTCTGGGTCATTGTTTATGGGCTGGCTGCGCGGGTCGCCAAGCAAGGCAAGTGGCAGCAGTGGTGGCGTGCGCAATATTGGGTGACGCTGGGATTGATGCCGGTGCTGCTAGTATTTTTCCAGCAGGTCTCATTGATAGCCCCCCTCGCCAATGCGCTTGCCATTCCACTGGTGAGTCTGCTGATTGCACCTATCAGTTTGCTGGGCAGCTTATTGGTGTTGATCGAGCCTGACTGGGCTGCACCGCTGCTAAGGTTTTCTGCCTGGCTACTAGAACAGCTAGCGGTTTACCTGTCTGCGCTGGCAGATTTTCCGCTGGCAAGCTGGTCCGCGTCGATACCATCCTTCACAGCATTGTTGCTCTGTCTTTTCGCTATGTTTTGGCTATTGGCACCCAAAGGTATTCCCGCACGCTGGCTGGGTGGCGTGCTGTTATTGCCGGTGTTGTTTGCCCGTTTTGATCAGCTCGACAGAGGTGAAGCGCGATTTACGCTGCTGGATGTGGGGCAGGGGCTGGCGGCGGTGGTGCAGACCCAGAATCATCTGCTGGTATTTGATACTGGAGCGCGGTATGGCGCGAAATTTAATATGGGCGATGCGGTCTTGATCCCCTTTTTACAGCATCAGGGTGTTACACAGATTGATCGGCTGATTTTAAGTCATGCGGATAATGATCATCTTGGTGGCGCGAACGTGCTGCTGGCAACCATCCCGGCACTGGAAATACTGGCCAGCGATCTACCACGAATACGGAAAAAAGGAATTAGCCAGCCACTTAGCCCCTGTGTCGCTGGACAGCAGTGGAACTGGGATGGGGTTATTTTTCGACTGCTTCATCCCCCGGCAAGTACCGCGTTACGGCGCAATAATCAATCTTGCGTGCTGCTGGTTGAGGCAGGTGGCCAGCGTCTGCTACTGAGTGGGGATATTGAAAAACCTGCCGAGCGTGAGCTGGTGCGCCAGTATGGCTATCAGCTGCATGCGGATATTCTGGTGGCTCCACATCATGGCAGCAAAACTTCGTCCACCCCGGCCTTTATCGATGCGGTTTCACCACGCTATGTGCTGTTCCCGGTGGGCTATCGAAACCGCTACGGTTTTCCTCATGCAAAGGTGCTGGCGCGTTATCAGCAGCGGCAGATTCAGACATTAGCCAGTCCAGGCGCAGGAGCTATTGAGTTTATTCTGGGGGATAAAGGCGTTGATCCGGCTCATAATTTAGAGCCACAGTTGTTTCGGCAGACACACGGGCGCTATTGGAACAGGCTCTAGTGGCCAGGCTGGGCACTACTCGGCAAAATCGGCTGATGTAAGAGAGTGAGCATTCAGGACGTTCTTTCTCACGATTGAAGGCCTGCGCCCTTTCAGCAAAGCGGTTACTTTGGTAAAGTGAGCCGCAATGTTGTTTTCGCCTCTCATCAATCAAAAAAATCAAGGAATTCAAAGACGTGTTTGAAATGGTTCAAGCTGGCGGCTGGCTGATGCTGCCCATTATTCTGGCATCGGTGATTGCCTTTGCAATTATCGGTGAACGCTTCTGGTCGTTGCAGCACAAACGCATTGCCCCTCGGCATCTGGTTGGACAGGTCTGGCAGTGGCATAAGAGCGGTTCGCTGGATGATGAACACATTGATGCGTTGACTAACAATTCACCGCTAGGAAGAATTCTTGCGGCAGGACTGGTGAATCGAAATCATCCACGGGAAATCATGAAAGAAGCGATTGAGGAAACCGGACGTCAGGTGGTGATGCAGCTGGAGCGCTACCTTAATACGCTGGGGACGATTGCTTCGGTGACCCCGCTATTGGGACTGTTGGGTACAGTAATCGGCATGATCAAAGTATTTGCGGCCATTACCACGCAGGGTGTCGGTAACCCGGGGGTGCTGGCAGGCGGAATTTCTGAAGCATTGATTACCACCGCCGCCGGTCTTTCGGTAGCGATTCCGAGTTTGATTTTTTACCGCTTTTTCCGTGGACGGGTGGATGAGCTGGTGCTGGTGATGGAAGAGGAAGCCCTGAAGATCGTCGATGTGATGCACGGTGATCGTGAGGAGAGTATTGGGCAGGATGACGGCGCATGAATTTTACTCCCAAACGGGAAAAAGAACTGGAGCTGAATCTAACCCCCCTGATCGATGTGGTGTTTTTGCTGCTGATATTTTTTATGGTCTCCACCACCTTTGAGCGGGAATCAGAACTTAGTATTGAGCTGCCTGAGTCCAGTGGTGAAGAAGCGCAGAATGATAAGCCGGTGATTGAAATTAGTATTGATGGTCAGGGGCGTTACTTCATTAATCAGCGCAAGCTAAAAGATAACAAGGTTGAAACTCTGAAGCAGGGCATACGACAGGTTCGTTCGAAGCTGGGGGATGAGACACTCGAACCTAAGCTGATCATTAGCGCAGATCGCATGACCCCCCATCAGGCGGTGGTGATAGCGATGGATGCTGCGCGGCAACTGGGGCTGGTACACTTGACCTTTGCCACCAAACTTTCCAACGACTGATCCTGATGTCCGATGTGCAACTAAACTCTAACGGTGCGGCAGTTTACCGACGGCTGCTGAGCTATGTCCGCCCCTACTGGAAAATCTTTGCGCTGGCGATTTTAGGCATGGTGTTGTTTGCCGCGACCGAAGCCGCCTTTGCCCGTATTATCCAGCCGCTGTTCGATGATGGTTTTGTAAAAAAAGATCCCAGCGTGTTGCAATGGATCCCACTGGTGATTATCGGCATTTTCGCGGTGCGCATTGTGGGCAGTTTTCTATCTGACTACTGCATGGCGTTTGTGGCTCGTAGCGTGATTCGGGATCTGCGCAAACAGTTGTTCAACCAGCTACTGCGTTTGCCGGTTACCTTCTATGACACGACCTCATCAGGTATTCTGCTGTCGAAAATGGTCTACGATGTGGAGCAGCTGGCGGAGGCGTCATCATCGGTTATCACCGTATTGATTCGTGACACACTGACCATCCTGGCGCTGTTAATTATGTTGATGTATTACAGCGTCTGGTTGACCTTGATCCTGGTGGCGGTGACTCCGGTATTAGCCGGTCTGGTGGTCTATGTCAGTAAACGCTTTCGCAAACTAAGCCACCGTATCCAGAAGTCGATGGGCTCGGTATCTACCGTTTCAGAAGAAGTCATTGAAGCTAATCGTGAAATTAAAATATTTGGTGGCCAAACGCACGAGACCCGTCAGTTTGATGAGATCAATAATCACAATCGTCGCCAGTTTTTGCGCATGGCAATCACCAATGCTTTAAGTTCGCCGATTATTCAATTCATTGTTGCGATTGCTTTTGCACTGATGATTTTCTTCGCCTTCAGGCTTGAATTGCAGGTGGGCGAATTCGGTTCCTACCTCACTGCCATGTTGCTACTGATGCAACATGCCAAACGTCTGACCACCATTAATTCTACCTTGCAGCGGGGGATTGCTGCCGCACAAAGTGTATTTGATTTTCTGGATCGCCAGCCTGAGCCTGATGATGGCAGGCAACAATTGGATAATGCGCGTGGCGAGATTCAATACACACAGTTGAATTTTAAATATAACGTAGAAGGCGAAGCCATTCTCGAAGATATTAATCTGCTGATTGAACCGGGACAGAATGTTGCCTTTGTCGGTCGCTCGGGTGCGGGGAAAACCACGCTGGTGAGTTTACTGCCGCGCTTCTATGATCCCAGCTCAGGTCAGATCAAGCTTGATGGTCAGGATATTCGCGAACTAACACTGGAGAACCTGCGCTCGCATATGGCACTGGTAAGTCAACATGTAACCTTGTTCAACGACACCATTGCTCACAACATTGCCTATGGTGCGCTGGACTCCGCAACCGACGAAGACATTCACCGCGCGGCAAAAGCCGCGCACGCGTTGGAATTTATTGAAAAGCTGCCAGAAGGTATGCAAACCATGGTGGGTGAGAACGGGGTGCTGCTATCGGGAGGACAGCGTCAACGGCTGGCCATTGCTCGCGCTATTCTCAAAGATGCGCCGGTATTAATTCTTGATGAAGCTACCTCAGCCTTAGATACTGAATCCGAGCGTTTTATTCAGAGCGCATTGGAAGAGTTAATGCAGAATCGAACCACGCTGGTGATTGCCCATCGCTTATCCACTATTGAGCAGGCCGACGTGATTGTGGTGATGGATCAGGGGCGCATAGTTGAAACCGGTAGCCATGCCGAACTGCTGACGAAAGAGGGGCAGTATGCCTCACTACACCGTATGCAGTTTAGTGAAGGATAAAACTATGTCTTTCACCAAATCCCTTGAATATAGTTGGTATAACAATAATGCGCTGACGCTGTTGTTACGGCCACTGAGCTGGCTGTATTGCAGCATGATGTTTGTGCGCCGACTGGCGTATGCGCTAGGCCTATTGAAACGCCATCAGCTCAGTGTGCCTGTTATTGTTGTCGGTAACCTGACGGTGGGTGGCACCGGCAAAACCCCGGTGGTGGTGCATATCGCCCACCTGTTAAAACGCTCCGGCTATTCACCGGGCATTATCAGCCGTGGCTATGGTGGTAAAGCGCGGAGCTGGCCACAACAGGTGCGCCCTGATGCGGATCCCACTATGGTGGGTGATGAAGCGATTTTGATTTCCCGGCGTAGTGGTTGTCCGATGGCAGTAGGACCGGATCGCGTTAAAACCGCCACGCTATTACAGCAACATTCGGGCTGCGATATTATTATTAGCGATGACGGCCTGCAACATTATGCGCTGAATCGTGATGTTGAGATTGTAGTGGTTGATGGCATGCGCCGATTTGGTAATGGCCTGTGTCTGCCAGCCGGGCCACTGCGGGAGCCGATTTCAAGAAAAGAAAAAGTAGATTTTGTTATTACTAACGGCACCGCAAGTCGAAATGAATATGCCATGCGCTATCAGGGTGAGACCCTGGTTAGCCTTAATGACCGTGATATAACGCAGCCTTTAAGTGAACTCAAAGGACAGGACGTGCATGTGATTGCGGGCATTGGTAATCCGATTCGATTTTTTGAACAAATGCGACGTAAAGGATTACAGGTGATTGAACATGCTTTTTCTGACCATCATCCTTATGCGGCCAAAGATTTTGTTTTCAATGATGATAAAGCGGTGTTGATGACCGAGAAAGATGCAGTGAAATGCCAGCGCTATGTAGCTGAGAATAGTTGGTACCTGCCAATTGACATTGAAATGAAAAATGATTTTGATGTGCAACTGTTAACCTTGCTGGAGAAAAAATAATTATGGATGCAAAATTACTCGACATATTGGCCTGCCCGGTTTGTAAGGGAGCCTTGATATACAAAAAAGAAGCCCGTGAGTTGATCTGCAAAGCTGACAGGCTGGCTTATCCCATTCGTGATGATATTCCGGTAATGCTGGAAGAAGAAGCCCGCCAGCTCAACGCTGAGGAAGAGATTTAAGCTGTGCGCTACCATGTGGTAATTCCGGCGCGTTATGCCTCGGTGCGCCTACCGGGTAAGCCGCTACGCAAGCTGGCCGGTAAAACCATGCTTGAACATGTTTATCTTCGTGCCAGTCAAAGCGGGGCGGAGGACGTGATCATTGCCACCGATGATCCACGTATTTATCAGGCCGCAGAAGACTTTAACGCCAGGGTATGTTTAACCGCCGATACACATACCTCGGGCACTGAACGGCTGGCCGAAGTGGTCGCTGTTTTGGCGCTGGATGATAATGCTATTGTTGTTAATGTACAGGGCGACGAACCGTTGATGCCTGTTGCCTGTATTGAACAGGTTGCAAAAGCCTTGCACGATAACCCCGATGCACAGCTATCTACCTTATGCACTCGCATTACCCAGATGGATGATATATTCGATCCGAATATCGTCAAAGTGGTCAGAGATAAAAATGAAATGGCGCTGTATTTTAGTCGCGCGCCGATCCCCTGGTGCAGGGGAAAGTTTGATCAACAACCTTCAGTCGTGAGTGAGCAAGCTGAACACTATCGCCACATTGGCCTTTACGCCTACCGCGCGGGGTATATCAAAACCTATGTCGAACAAACAAAAGCCATGATAGAAGAAACCGAATCGTTGGAGCAGTTGCGCGTACTCTGGCATGGCGGAAAAATTATCATACCTGAAGCGATTGAAATCCCCGGCCCCGGTGTTGATACCGAAGATGATCTAAAAAAAGTTGAAGTATTACTAACACGCGCTGACTAGAACCACAGAGCTATTAACCTCCGTTGAGTATCATTCCCCACAGCTAGCTACGACGTTTTATTGTAGGTACGACTTCCACCCTTCTCGGGCACAGGTGAGTCGTACTGTACGGCTGAAGCCGTACCTACATGCGCAGATACCCCGTTGCATGTGGCAGGGAGATTCATTTATTTCTGTTGATGAGATTATATATATTTGGGATAACGATCAGGCTCACCAGGGTGGAAAAGCTCAGACCAAAGACTATCACCAGTGCCAGTGGTTTTAGCATTTCTGCACCTTCGCCGAGTCCTAGCGCCAGTGGCGTCATACCGATGACGGTGGTGAGCACGGTCATCAGGATCGGGCGTAAGCGCAGGCTGGCCGCCTGGATAATGGCGGTGTGTAAATCAGCTTCCTGCTGACGTTGCAATTCAATTTGCTCGACTAGAATAATGGCATTGTTGACCACGATACCGGCCAGCATGATCAGCCCCAGCCATACCGGCATGGAAATGGGCATCTCCAGAACGCTCAGCCCGAGTGCTACGCCGATTACGGCAAACGGCACGCCGAGCATAATGATCAACGGGTTGCGCAGCGATTCATATTGTACGGCCATGACCACAAAGACCAGAAACAGTGCCAGCGACAACAAGATAGAAAACATGTCCTGACCTTCGCGTAGAGTTTTGCGAATGCCACCGTCGTACAGGGTGTAGCCATCGGGTAATTGCAGTTTTGACAGGCGCGTGTCGATCTCATCCATCACCAGATTAATACTGGCATCGGTATTCAGCGAGGCACCTATTTCGACAATTCGGCGCTGGTTATCGCGTTTGATGCGTGCGGGTGAGAGCAGTAAGCGGGTGGTGGCAACTTCATGCAGGCGTATCGTTTGTCCGCTAAAGATCCCAACCAGCACATTGCCAAGTTGATCCGGCGTAGTAATGGTGTTGAGTGGTAGGCGCAGACGAATATTATACTGGCGATCCCCGTCGAGGTAGTCAGAAATAATGCGTCCGTCCAGCGCCACTTGCACGGCGCGGCCAATATCTTCGGCGCTCACGGCTAACAGTGCTGCACGTTCACGATCCACTTCGACCACCAGCTCTTCACGGGTTTCCTCATAATTATGTTCGAGGTTGCGAATCCCGGGCGTGCCGCGTAAAAGACTGACTACCTCATCGCCAAGCCGTGCGAGCGTATCCAGATCTTCCCCCTGAATGCGCAGGCTGATATCGTCATCGCCTCGACTCATTTGCATGCCGCGTACCCCGCGCACACGCAGGTAGACACGATAGCCGACCAACTTCATGTCATTGATCTGCGTCTGCATACGATTGACCCAGGCCTGACTACCCAGCGTGCGTTGCGTCAGCGGCAGTAGTTGCACATTAATACCGCTGTGGTTGCTGGACTCAAAGCTTGAACGACCGAAGACGAAGCCGCCCGATGAGGTGAACACGCTGGCAACGTTTTCATCCGCCATAAATAGCGTTTCCAGTTGGCGCACGACCTGATCCATGTCGTTCAATGGCGTACCTGAATCAGCATTGACGCTGATTGAGATCTGACCTTCATCCATCGCGGGCAGGAAGATCTGTTTCGCATTTTTAAGCTGGTAGCCGGACGCAATCAGGAACGGCAGCAGCACTAATGCGACCAGCCAGGAGTGCTGTAGCAGACGCCCGAGCAGTCGGCGATAAGCCTGCTGTAGTGTACTCATCAACGCATTCATTCGCCGTTGCAGGGCATTTTCCCGAGTTCCGCTGTGTACCCGTGCGGCCAGCGCAGGCACCAGCGTCAGCGCCACAAACAGGGAAGACAGAATGGCTGCTGAAAGAGTAAAAATCAGCTCATTGAACAGCAGTCCTACTAGCCCACCAATAAACAAAAAAGGCAGGATAGCAGCAAGATTGGTGCTAGTCGCCGCAAGAATGGCGCTGTTTACTTCTTTTGCGGCATTGATGGCCGCCGTGGTTTTGCTCTCATGTTGCTGATGGCGAGAAATATTTTCCAGCATGACGATGGTGTTATCGACCAGCATGCCGACTCCCAGTGCCAGCCCCCCGAGGGTCATAATATTTAAGGTCAGTCCGCCAAAGGCCATGAGCGTGAAGGTAAAGAAGATCGCCATAGGAATGGCGCTGCCAATAATCAGGGTGCGGCGTAGATTGCCTAGAAAAAGGTAGACCACCAACATGGCTAGCAGCGCACCGCTGATCACGGCGGTGCTGGCGTTGCGCAGGGCATGGCGCACATAGAGCGCCTGATCGTTGACCGTGTCCAGACCGATGTCATCAGGAATAAGCTGCTGTGTTTGCAGCCAGTGAATACGCTCATTCACCGCGGTCACCACATCAACGGTATTGGCATCCGGCTGTTTTTGAATCGAAAGCTTGATGCCCGGCGCACCGTCGAGGCGAACGCGCAGGCGTTCATCTTCATGGGTATCCATTACCTGCGCGACATCAGCAAGATGCAGGTTAGTGATTGAGTTTGAGTCACCTGCTGTTGCAGGCAGTGGCAAGCGGGCTAAGTCTTCCAGACTGGAAAAGCGGCCATTGGTGCGGCTGCTGAGTTCGCGCCGAGCCAGATTAAAGCGACCACCGGATAATTCCTGATTTTCAGCCTGAATAATACGTGTTAGATCGCGAAAATCCAGACCATAATCCGCCAGCCGTTCCTGATCGACAATCAGCTGAATTTCTCGTGTCAGCCCGCCGCCGACTTCGGTTGAGGCCACGCCGGGTAGATTCAGGAACCAGTTTGAGAAGTGATAATCTACCCAGTCGCGCAGGGCAACAATGTCACGCTGGTTAGAGCTGACCGCCAGTTCCAGTACCGGAATTTGTGAGGGATCACGCTTGTAGATGGTTGCCGGTTCGACGGTATCCGGCAGAAAACGTTTGGCACGATCCAGACGGTTACTGGCATCGCGTAGCGCGGTATCAATATCCGAGCCATAGGGGAAGCTGAGATTGACGGCGCTACGTCCTTCGCTGGTATCTGACTGGATGGAAATCGCGCCTTCGGTTATCGCCAGTTGTTCTTCCAGTTGTCGAGTGATTTGATCTTCCATGATGCGCGCGGGGACGCCGGGATCGGTAATGCGCACGCGCACATCGGGGTAAATAATGTGCGGTAATAGATCTACGCCAAGACGGTCAAAAGAAAACAATCCTAGCACCAGCACGCTCAGCGACAGCATCATGACGCTGACTGGACGGCGAATAGACCAGGCTGCAAGGCCACCAGTTCGGAATTGTTCACGCATCATCAGGACTCAGTGGGGGTCACAACTTTGCCGTCACGAAGCCCCTGAAAACCACGCGTGATCACGCGATCACCGGGAGCCAGTCCCTCCAGCACTTCAATTTGTTCGCCAATAAGCAAGCCCGTACGAATACGATTCAGCTGGGCTTTGTTATCAGCTTGCACAACAAAAACATATTGTCCCTGATTGTCATGACGCAATGCGGCAAAGGGCATCACCAGTCGAGGACTGGTGGGAATTTTCAGGCGGATGCGGCAGAGCAGGCCGGGGCGCGCGCCAGCAATTGATTCCTGCAGATGCACCTCGATCTTGCCTTTGTGCGTACGCGCGTCAATATCGGGATAAATACGATATATCTGCCCCGGCCAAAGCTGGCTACCCAGCGCATCGATCCGAATCTGTACCTTGTTGCCCTTACGCAGTTGCGCAATCAGTAACTCTGATACCGATAATTCAATTTTCAAATCCTCTGGATCATACATGCTGAGGATAAGGCTATGCAGAGGTGCAACATCCCCCGGCTCATAGCGACGATCACCGATAATGCCAGAGAAGGGGGCGCGGATCTGGGTATAACTCAGGCGGGTTTCGAGAATCGTTTTTTCTGCCTGTGCCAGCGTCATTAATGTTCGCGCACGGGTAAGCTCTTCTTCGGATGCCAGTTTACGTGGCATCAGCTTTTTTATCCGCGCCAGTTCTAGCTGAGCCTGTGCCAGCGTGGCTTCGATTTTATCCCGTTCACTTTGTAATACACGATCATCAATCTGAATTAGCAGGCTGGATTTTTCAACCTTGTCACCGGGGTAAAAGGGCAGCGCAATTATGCGTCCCGCTTCCTGATTGAAAATACGCACATACTGTTTTGCCTGCAGGACACCGAGCAGCGTTTGCTCGGCCTCCAGTGGTGCGTTGCGGACAACGCCCAGCTCTACCCGAGTGGTCGCCTGTGGCCGATGTCCTGCCTGAGCAGTTGGCTCGTCGTTGCAGGCGAGCAAAAACAGACTGAGTAATAACAGTGTCAGCCAGTGTGTATTGTAGTGCGGTGGTTTATTCGAGGGGTGCATTAGAGGCCGTAAAAATCGTTTTGAGTGAATCGCCATAATAGCATTATTATCTCAGGGATTTTATTTCAGGAAAGGCGGGTCGAACTTTACATTGCTTTTGTTTTAACCTGAATCTTCAGGACACGCAGCCAATTCCAGTGTTACAGAAGGTCTGTGATAGTATCAGTTTTTTTTCTGCAGATAGCAAAATTTATGCACCACTTACTTTATACCGCCGCCCCGGAAACTCAGCGTAACGATTTACATAATCTCAAACGTATGTTGCCCTATATCTGGGTCTATAAAGGTCGCGTTCTGTTTGCCCTGCTGGCACTAATTATGGCCAAGTTGGCAACCGTGGGTGTGCCGCTGGTATTCAAGGAAATTGTCGATGCACTGGATAGCAATACTAACAATCTAACGGGGCAGGATGGCCTTGTTCTACCCGTGGTTTTGTTTCTTGCCTATGGTGCCTTGCGCCTGTCAAGCTCGCTATTTAACGAGTTGCGCGATGCCGTGTTTGCTCAGGTGCGTTATAGCGCCATGCATCGGCTATCACGTCAGGTACTGGATCATCTATATAAGCTGTCGTTGCGTTTTCATCTTGATCGACGCACGGGTAATGTCAGTCGTGACATAGAGCGTGGAGCCATGAGTGTCAGCTCTATTCTTAACTACCTGGTTTTTAATATCCTGCCAACCATCGCGGAATTCATCATGGTGGCGTTTATCCTGCTGCACCAGTACGACATTCATTTTACCGTTATTACCTTTTGTACGGTGGCTGTTTATATTGGCTTTACTTTTTCAGTGACCAACTGGCGCATGCATTATCGTCACAGCATGAATGCGCTGGATTCTAAAGCAAGCGGTCAGGCGGTGGATGGTTTGTTGAACTATGAAACGGTCAAGTATTTCAATAACGAAAGCTTTGAGTTGCAACGTTATGATGAAACCCTGGATGAATGGGAACACTCGGCAGTAAAAAGTCAGGTTTCCATGTCGTTGCTGAACTTTGGACAGGGTTGCATCATTGCCGTGGGACTAACGTTGATCATGATTTCAGCCGGGCAGGGTGTGCTGGCGGGCGAATTAAGTCTCGGTGATCTGGTGTTAGTTAATACCCTGATGTTGCAATTATTTATTCCATTGGGTTTTCTGGGCATTATTTATCGCATGCTCAAACATACCCTGGCGGACATGCAACAGGTGATGTTACTGCTGGATAAAGAGATTGAAGTTACCGATGAAACAGGTGCCCCCGATTTAAAAATTAAAGCAGGTGAAGTGCGGTTCGAAAATGTCAGTTTTTCTTATCAGGCTGAACGGCCAATCTTGCATGATATTAGTTTTACTATTCATCCGGGCAAAAAAGTGGCGGTGGTGGGTCCCTCGGGAGCGGGAAAATCAACTCTGTCGAGACTGTTGTTTCGCTTTTATGAGGTTAATACCGGCACGATCAAGATTGATGGGCAGGCGATTAACAACGTAACGCAAGATAGTTTGCGCCGCGCTATCGGTATCGTGCCGCAGGATACGGTGCTCTTTAATGAATCTATCTATTATAATTTGTCTTATGCCAACCCTGCGGCCAGCCACGATGACATTATCCGCGCGGCAAAGCTCGCACATATCCATGAATTAATCGATAGTCTGCCAAAGGGCTATGACACGGTTGTGGGTGAACGGGGCTTGAAACTGTCGGGGGGTGAAAAGCAACGGGTCGCCATCGCCCGGGTGATTCTTAAAAATCCACCGGTGCTTATTTTTGATGAAGCAACCTCGTCACTGGATACACAATCAGAGCAGGCGATCACGCAATCGTTATCTGAGCTGTCAGAACAACATTCAACCCTGGTTATTGCCCATCGTCTCTCCACCATCGTTGATGCCGATGAAATACTGGTCATGGAGCAGGGCCGTATCGTTGAGCGTGGCAGCCATGCGCAATTGCTGGCAAAGAAAAATCTATACTCACAAATGTGGGCTTTGCAGCAGCAGGAAGAACAAAGCGAACATTTACCCGGCTAAGCAGGCTGACGTTCGGCTGGCAGCGGCGTATAATAGACGTCTGTTAAATTACCGATGATTAAATATGTCTGATTCTGATGTAGAAGCACAAATTAAAGCCCAATTGGCGCAGGGGAGTTGCGCTGCCAGTGAACTGATCGCCCTGCAAGTTCTCGGCGATAGTATGGAGCCGGAGTTCAAGGACGGCGCGATTGTGGTTATCGATCAAGATGCGATTATTCGAGATCGGGTTTATGTGATGGTTATGCTTGAAGGTGGGCTGACACTACGACTACTGGTTATTGAAGACGAGCGTTATTTTGTTGAGCCGCTGAATGAAGCCTATATGCATGAACGACAGGAAATCGAAAAAAGCGTGCTTAAAGGTGTGATAGTGCAACAAACACCGCACAAAGGTCGGCGCAAGGATCGTATTACCTATCGATACGAATAAAGACGATTTATTATTTGTGTCTCGTTAGCATGTAGCCACATGCTGAAAAATTGTGATGCAGTCGATCTATTTCCAGGGACGCTCTGATTGAATCTCCCCGCCGCAAGTGGACGGGGTATCTGCGTATGTAGGTTCGGCTTTAGCCGTACCAGTACGGCTCACCTGTGCCCGAAGGGTAGAAGCCGAACCTACAATAAAATTTTACCCCAAGGGTACTTTGTCACTTCGTTCGGGCGCACAGCAAGCTGCGGGAAATTATACCCAATAGAGGTTAATCAGAGCTTCCCTAGACATTTTAGTTACCGGTGGGAAACATAAATTTTACGATTTTGTGTCAGGTTTCATAACATGGAATTGTTTTATTGACTATTCTGACTGAATAGTTAACAAACAACTGAGTCAATATATGTCAATAATCAAGCCATTTAAAAATAGCCAATACATCCTTATCGCGGGTCTGCTGTTAGCACAGCCTTTGCAGGCAAAAATGGTTGATATTTATGCGGGTGATAGTTTTGCCGTGGCGGCAGAGTCGTTGGTTCCCGGTGATACCCTGATTGTTCATGCGGGCACGTATATTGACTCAGGCAAACTCACTCTTTCGGTCAAAGGCACAAGCAATCAACCGGTCGTCATACAGGGGGCGGAAAATGAAGTACGTCCTCATATTTCCCGTAATGCGGGTGATCAGCCGCAAAACACGATTAATATCGAAGGCGCGACCTATCTAACGATTCGTGGTATTGAAATTAGTAGCAATGGTGGGGACGGTGTCAACCTGAGTGGCAATCCATCCTATATTACACTCGATGATCTGCTGATCCATGATGTTGATGTTGGCGTGAATTTTAGAAGTGACATGTCCAATATTATTGTTCGCAAAACACATATCTATAATACGGGTACAGATGGGGGAACGGGTGAAGGCATGTATGTGGGTTGTAACTATGCCAGCTGTGTTGTCTCAAACTCAATTATTGAAAACAATCTGATTCATGATACTCGTAATGCTACTCAGGGAGATGGCATCGAAGTCAAACGCGGATCCTATGGAAACATTATTCGTGACAATGTTATTTACAATACCAAATACCCCTGTCTCCTGCTGTATGGCACTGACGGTAATCCCAGGAATATTGTCGAACGAAATGTGATGTGGAATTGTGGTGATTCAGGCATTCAGGTCGCCGCCGATGCAAAGGTGCGTAACAATATTATTATCAACAGTGATCAAGGTATTAACTCACAAGAACATCAGGGGGTAACGCCCGCCAATCTTGAGTTGACTCATAACACCATTATTGGTGGCGATCCCTGCTTACGCCTTGGTGGTTGGGGCAACAAAACGGGCTTGGTATTTGCCAATAATGCGGTTTATTGCCCATCAGGAAAATATATCATTTCAGATTTGACCAATGCTGTGATCAGCGGAAATGTCATCTATCCGGCGAATACACCATTGCCCTCAAGTGGATACAAAGTAGGGAAGCCGATGGCCGACGATCTTGTTGATTGGGGTAACAAGAATGTCTATCCCACATCCACATCTTCATTAATCGGCGCAGGGGTTAGCCAATATGCACCAGTTGATGATTTCAATAAAAGTATTCGAACCGGCGCGCCAGATGCGGGCGCTTATATGTGGATGCAAAATAGCAATCCGGGCTGGACTGTTAATGAAAATTTCAAAACCTTTTCAGGTATCGCACCATCCCCGCCAACTGATGTTGAGGCGTATTAATAAGTATATAGCTGTTTAAAAACGCGATACGCCTTCACGGCCAGTTTGCTTTTATATCTGCGCAGCTCAATAGTGTGTAATGCGGGTATCTTCGAACAGAGGCTGGGTCGAATGTTCTGGTGTTTACGCGTACAACTGAAATGAATCACCCTGCCGCAAGCGGACGGGGTATCCACGTATGTAGGTTCGCCTTCTACCCTACGGGCACCATGAGGCGAACATGTGCGGCTGAAGCCGCACCTACGATGTTGCTTCGCTGCAAGCAG
>CAZIJT010000016.1:0-22458 GCA_964539595.1 uncultured Thiohalophilus sp.
TTGATTTACCAATGAATATTCTGCTTACCATTGTAGTGCTACTCATAACTGGATTGGCAGTCTGGAAGTTATTACGGCTTCGTGCAAAAGGGGTTCAAACTAAAAAGATTGCAGTCGACGACATCGCCAAGGTCTATCATCAAATCTCAACCCAGGCGATAGAAACCTCATTTGCTGTTTTCATCATCAGCCCGGCACACCAGGATTCAAAGGACAGCGTGGAAATTCAGTTCTCGGTTGAAAAGGGGATAACCGGATTAGACTGGATTTTGATGTCTGAATCCAACCAACGGGAAAAAGCAAGAGTGATTCAGCATGCCCTGAGCAAGGGCGCAGAATGGCAGGAATGCGAAATGAATAACTGGATTTACCTCCGCATAAACCAGGGTGACGTAGCTGAGCTATGCACGTCATTGATTAAGCAGCTCTACGGAGTTGACGAGGTTCTGCTCAAGTACGGCGGTTTTAGATACCGGTGAGACAGAAAACAAAAAAGACCTGGCCTTGCGACCAGATCTTTGCTGTATATGGTGGGCCGTCCGCGACTCGAACGCGGGACCATCGGATTAAAAGTCCGGTGCTCTACCAACTGAGCTAACGGCCCGAAAGGCTTGATACGACGGGAAATGAGTAGGCGGAAACCTGCTTTGCCCCAGTACAAGAAGGCGTGAATTGTACCGAAATTAGCAGGAATAACAACCCTCAAGGGGGCATTATTCCCACGCTTTTTTTCTAAATAGCATCCAGTTTGCGCATGCTCGCCGGTAGCATTTTCATATCCACCAAAGCACTGAGGAAAGCTTTGATGAAACTGGCCTCCTGTTCATAAACCAGTTTGTAATACTGAATTTTCATAGTCATGGCGCTGCCGAAGACGATGCTCCCAAACACCAGAAAAGAACCCAGTGCCAGAGTCGAAATACCGGTGATCCCCTGTCCGATGGTGCAGCCCAGTCCCAGCACGCCGCCAATACCCATGAGAATGCCACCGACAAGGTGGTTGAGGAAATCCCTAAAATTCACGAACCATTCGATTCGGAAGCTACGGGAAAGCAGCGCAAACAGGAAGGAGCCGATCACCACGCCCATCACTGCCATGACGCCAAAAGTGACAAACACGTTATCAAAGCTATTCAGCGCCAGACGCAGGGTCTGGCCGACCGGATTGATAAAGGTAAACGACTGCACGCCGACATCCTTTGGCCGCGCATCGGGATCGTCTTCGAGCATATCCCAGGACTCGGCGCTGGCGTACTCTGCCCAGCTCAGAACCTCACCATCAGCCGATATTGATGCTAACGCCGCGGTAGCATACCAGGCCGCCAACACCACCAGTCCGACGACCAGACCACCTAAAATATTGTCAAAGCTGCTACGAAAATCGGCTGATTTGAAAATAAAAATCAGCAGACCGACTGCCAGCAACAGACCCGCGATCATGCGTAAATTCGCGGCATCGCCCGCAAAATTCTCAGCCAGCACACTCCCCAGATCCTGTGGCGTACTCAGGCTGATGCTGGTCTTACTGGTCCAGCCATAAAACAGTTCGGAATACAGGGTTTTATCCGTGCCCGGAAACGGGTTGAGCATAAAATAAGCGATGACGGCAATCACCGCAAACACCAGAATTGACTTGAGATTGCCACCGCCGATGCGCACTAGCGTTTTGTTGCCACAGCCGCTGCCGTAGGTCATGCCAATGCCAAAAAGGATGCCACCGAGAATGTATTCCAGCCAGGCAAAATTGCTGCCACGATAAGGCGGCAGGGTGCTATCGACGCTGATCATGCCACTGCTTTCCAGCACCACTACTCCCAGCACGGCAACACAGATAGCCAGTAGCCAGGCGCGGAAACGGCTCTTGTCACCCATGTTGACCCAGTCGGACACCGCACCCATGGTGCAAAAGTTAGTTTTGTTGGCCACTGCACCAAGAATAAAGGCGCTAGCAAATATTGCCCAAAGTACGCTTGAATGCGCGCTGTTAAAATCTTCAAAAATCACGGAACTATCTCCTCACTATTGCCCCTGCGGTCGACACTATTTTCTTTTTTTCACCGCATCACAGCTGTCTGAAAAATATCCATCTAATATGGATCAGATGAATAGGACGGAAATATTGGCCAATTTATTCCGTGTTTTTTGCCTGATAGTAGGTGCGATTTCAATCGTACTGTAGCGCAGGGTACGACTGAAGTCGTACCTACACATGTTGCTGGTAGCGAGTCGGATCAGGCAAACCAGCCGCGCTAAATCCCGCTGCCCGCAAGCGACAGGCATCGCAACGAGCACAGGCATAACCGGCATCATCCGGTGCATAGCAGGACACCGTCATACTGTAATCCAGCCCCAGACGCACACCTTCACGAATGATCGCAGCCTTGCTCAATTCAATCAGCGGCGTTTTAATATGCAGTTTACGTCCTTCCACGGCGGCCTTCGTCGCCAGGTTGGCCATGCGTTCATAGGCTTTAATGTACTCGGGGCGGCAATCGGGATAACCGGAATAATCCACCGCATTGACGCCGATAAAAATATGTCGCGCCTCCAGCACTTCCGCCCAGCCCAGTGCCAGTGACAAAAACACCGTATTGCGCGCGGGAACATAGGTGATCGGAATACTGTCTGTCTTATGCTCAGGCTCCGAGCTAGCATCAAACTGCGGCACGGGAATGGCCGTATCGGTCAACGCGGAACCACCGATGCTATCCAGATTCAGACTAATGAGTTTGTGTTCAACTGCCCCCAGCGCGGTCGCCACTTTTCTGGCCGCTTCCAGCTCACTGCGATGGCGTTGGCCATAGTCGAAACTTAGCGCATAACAGCTATAGCCCTTTTCTTTTGCCAGCGCCAGTACGGTGCTGGAATCCAGCCCGCCGGACACAAGAATCACCGCTTTTTTCATCGTCCTTTTTCATCTCCCCAGAGCAGTTTGTGCAATTGTATCTGCATCCGCACCGGCAGGCGATCCGCCAGAATCCAGTCCGCCAAATCCGTTGCCGAGAGTTGCCCCTGCACCGGTGAGAATAATACCTCGCAACGCTGCGGCAGATCATACTCGTTTAGTTTCAAACATGCCCAGTCATAGTCGGCACGATCAGCCAATACGAATTTGAGCTGGTCACTCGGCTTGAGTTTAGCAATATTCAGATAATAGTTTTTAGACTCTTCGCCTGAAGACGGCGTTTTTAGATCCATGACGATACTGACTCGCGCATCAACCCCGGCAATATCCAGTGCGCCCGAGGTTTCCAGTGAAACGGCATAAGCGGCATCGCAGAGTTGTTCCAGCAACGGCAGGCAATTCTTCTGCGCCAGCGGTTCGCCGCCGGTCACGGTAATATAGTGGGGATTAAAATCAGCGGTCTGGGAAATAATCTGCTCGAGCGACATCCACTCGCCGCCCTGAAAGGCATACTCTGTATCGCAATAATTACAACGTAGAGGACAGCCCGTCAGACGAATAAACACGGTTGGCCAACCAACCGTGCGCGATTCGCCCTGCAGGGAATAAAACACTTCACTAATGCGCAGGCGATCCTGCCCCTGTGCACGAGTTGATGACATGCTCAGGAGGCGTTATTGATTTTTATTTTCTGCAATAAATTCTGTGCCTGTCCGGCTTCGGTAGTACTCGGGTAGGATGCTAATAACTGTTCAAGTATGCTCTGAGCTTTGGGGTAATCTTTCAGTTCATAATAGCAGTAACCAATTTTCAGCATCGCCTCGGCGCGTTTTGGACTGCCCGCATAATTATCGATAAGATTCTGGTAATCGGCAATCGCGGTCTTAAAATCCCGCTGCGCATAACTGGCTTCGGCCAGCCAGTATTGGGCAATATGGGCATACCGACCATTTGGATATTTCTCAATGAACCCACGAAAAGCCAGCCCGGCTTTGTCGTAACGCAGCTCACGCAGTAAATTAAACGCCTTCTGATAGGCTTGCTGCTCGGTTTCCTGTTCCAGTGTTTTGACAACTTCAGCTTTAGCCGGAACTCCCGTGCGGCTGCTGCCGGTAGGTTTGCCCCCGGTCACGGTTCCAGTAACGCGAGCCGGATTGCCTGAGCTTCCCGCCACTGCGGTTGCGGCGGCAGTCGCACTCACTGTCGATGACTTTTCTACTGCTGTCGGCGCGCGACTGGTTTGCTTGCGTTCCAGTTGCAACAGGCGACGATCAATATCAATATAGAGTTCACGCTGGCGTTTCTTGATTTCATCCAGCTTATGCATCTGTACTTCATTATCGCCCTGAATGGTTTGCACGTCTTTTTGCAAACTCTCCAGACGCAGGAGAATATCTACCAGTCCCTGACTATTGATCAGCCGTTCCAGCCGTTCCACCCGCTCTTCGGTTGTCGGCGGTGCCGGGATCACAGGAGCCTTGGTGGGTTTGGCCGTTGTCGCCTCCGCTGCGGCAGCTTGAGCTACCAGCCCAAGGCCTGATCCCAGACCCAATACGACCAACAAAACAGAAGATAAAAATGTTCGCTGCATGATCAATATCCTGAATAAAGAATTTCTACACGCCGATTAAGCCGCCAGGCAGATTCATCGTGATCCAACGCTACCGGACGCTCTTCACCAAAGCTTATCAGCTGCACCTGCGATGGCGATACACCCTGCACAAAGAACAATTGTTCAATCGCCTTGGCACGACGTTCACCCAGGGCAATATTATATTCCCGGCTACCCCGCTCATCCGCATGGCCTTCCAGCACCACCGCCACCTGCGGATGCATGGACAGATAGTTAGCATGCGCCGAGATCACATCACGATCCTCCGTACTCAGAGAACTGCTATCCAGCCCAAAATAAAATACGCGTTTGGCTAACAGGCTATTAGGATCTTCCAGTTCTCGACCAACAAAGGCTCCACCCATCTCGGCACCATAGGTCTGACCCTCGGCGGCATTTTCGCCGTCCTTCTGCTGTTGTTCCATCTGCGCCTGCTCGGCTGCCAACGCCGCCGCATCTTCATCACTGGTGCGCTTTTTTACCGGACCAAATTTACAACCCGCCAAACTCACAATAAAAATAGAGATAAGCAGATATTTAAAGCCTTTTCCCATGATTTTCCCCTTCGTTGTTAAATCACGTTCTTCAAAATATAAACTGTTACTTAAATGGCGACCAGGCTGGCTCGCGCACATCGCCCATCTGCAAGCTCAGACGCTGATGCGCCCGCCCGTCTACGGAAACTGCCGACAGAATACCGCGATAATTATTCTCGGTAGCATAAATAATCATACTACCATTCGGTGAGAAACTGGGCGATTCATCCAGCCGCGCATCAGTCAGTACCTGGAAGCGGCCAGTTTTCAGTTCCAGCACCGCAATCTGAAATTGTCCTTTTTCTCGATGCACCATCGCCACTCGTCGGCCATCCGGTGAAATAGAGGCACGGGCATTGTAGTTACCATCGAAGGTCAAACGTCGAGGCCGTTCAACGGCCTGCCCCTGACTATTCACTTCCACGCGATAAAGCTGTGGAGAGCCACCGCGATCCGAAGTAAATATTAGAGCCGTGCCATCCGCTGTCCACACCGCCTCGGTATCAATCGCATAATGGCGAGTGATGCGGCTAAATTTCCTGGTTTTTAGATCGACGATATAAATCTCAGCATTCCCATCTTTAGACAGGGTCAGCGCCATACGCCGACCATCCGGTGACCATGACGGCGCGCCATTGATGCCTTTAGAGCTGCTTATTTTTTCGGTCTTACGGGTGATGATGTTCTGAATATAAATTTCTGGACGACCACTGAAAAACGAAACATAGGCCAGACGTTTGCCATCCGGTGCCCAGCTAGGCGACATCAGTGGCCGCGTTGTTTCATACACAATTTGCTCATCGAAACCGTCAGAATCGGCAATTGCTAGCTGATAGAGTTTTTTGCCTTTGCGATTTTCGGTCACTGTTATATAGGCAATATGGGTATCAAATGCGCCCTGCACCCCGGTAATCGTTTTATAGATAATATCGCTGATTTGATGTGCGGTAATACGCAGTGACGGCTTGCGGCTGCGAATACTATAGCCCGCCAGTTGTTTGCCTTTATAGACATCCAGTAGTTGGAACTGAACCTGAAACGTTCCATCTGGCTGCGGGATCATTTTTCCCACCACCACATAGTCCACCTTCAAGGCACGCCAGTCAGCAAAGTTCACCTTGCCCGCTTCGCCGGGCGTGGAAATCATATCCTCGTCCGCCAGCGCTTTGAAAAAACCGCTACGCTGTAAATCGGCGGCGATAATGCGGTTCATAATTTCTGGCGGCGCATCCTTACCTGCCCAGGCAAAAGGCACAATCGCAATCGGTGCTGCGCCCTCCACGCCCTGCGTGATTTCAATCGTCAGTACGGCTTGCACCTGAGCCACAACCATAAGAATAAAGGCAAGAATAATCGATAATTGTTTTTTCATGTTCTGCATATTTTTTTATTTAAAAATTACCCTGCAACAAGCTGCAGAGTATCAAATTGTAGGTTCGCCTTCAGGCGAACAGGTACGGCTAAAGCCGAACCTACAGCTGCCTTCGCGACCTGCTCGAGATTAAGATTATAAATCACGGGGTTCAAATGCAAAGATCACTTCCCGGAACTCATCAAATAACCCACTCTCTACGCTCGGCACCGGCAGCGGTGCGGCGCGATACACCGCTTTCTCTACCGAACGATCAAAGGCAATGTTATCACTGCTTTTCATAATCTGCACATCGATCACTTCACCATTAGGGATAATTCTGACTTTTACCTCACAAACCAACCCACTCACCTCAGTAGAAGGTAGAGTCCAGTGCCGGGTAACTGCGTTTTTAATTAGCCCCTGATATTTATTGATTTCACGTTGATTCGCCGCCTGCCTCGCCGCCGTCTGGCGCTGACGATCCGCCGTCAGCTTCTGCTGCATTTCTGCATCCTGACGCGCCATTTCCTGCTGGTGTTTGCGTTCTTCCTCTTCGATACGTTTGCGTTCAATTTCTTTACGCTTTTTCTCTTTTGCTAAACGCTTCTCGCGTTCCTGTTTTTTCTTTACATCCGCCTTGCGTTGTTTCTCTTTTGCTACTTTTTGCTTACGCTTTTTCTCCGCAAGCTTGCGTTTCTTCTCGGCGACTAACTGTTTCTTTTTTTCGGTTTTGCGTTTTTTCTCGGCAGCCTGTTTTTTCTTTTTATCTGCCTTGCGTTTTTTCTCACGCAGTTGTGCTTCTTTTTTCTTACGCGCCTGATCTTTTATTTTTTGCTGCTGACGTTGCTCGGCATCACGATGACGCTTGCGTTCGGCATTGATCTGTTTTTCATCAATCGCCTCGGCCTTAATCACTTCCAGCTTCGGTCCCTTATGACCGGCTTCCTCATCATCACTGCTGAACGTAAAACTCACCAACAACACCGTAATGAAAATCACATGCGCGATAACCGCCAGTACCGCCGCGCGCGGATTGTTTCTAATCTGCTGCCACATCTAGCGCATGCTCGATTTTTCAGTCATCCGCGTAACCAGACCCACCTGCTCAACACCCGCCTGTTTCAGCTCGGCCATCAGCACCACGACCTTGCCATAGTTCGCATTTTTGTCACCTTTAACATAGACCGTATTGTCCTGACGATGCTTGAGCACAGCCTTGATCCGGGTCATCAATTTGGCGGTCGCAAGCGGTTTATCGCTATTGTCGCCGAGGTTTAGAAAATACTGGCCATCCTTGTCCACGGAAACAATAATCGGCTCTTCGTCTTTTTGTTCTATCGGGGTGGAATCGGTTTGTGGTAATTCAACGCTGATACCCTGGGTCAGCAGCGGTGTGGTAATCATAAAGATCACCAGTAGCACCAACATCACGTCAATATAGGGCACGACGTTGATTTCAGACATGCGCTTTTTGCGCACCCGGCGAACGGGCTGCATGGAATACATATTAACTGTGTACCTGACGTTGCAGGATGGTGGAAAATTCTTCTACAAAAATATCGTAACGGCTGATGATACGCTCGACATCGTTGGAATAGCGATTATAGGCAATCACCGCCGGAATCGCGGCAAACAGTCCCATCGCGGTGGCAATCAGCGCCTCGGCAATCCCCGGTGCGACTGATGAAATGGTGGCCTGTTTAACCGCGCCCAGCGCCATGAAGGAATTCATAATTCCCCAGACCGTGCCGAACAGGCCGACGTAGGGACTGGTCGAACCCACCGTGGCCAGAAACGACAGGTGCATTTCCAGATTATCAATTTCACGGTTCAAGGCCACCCGCATTGCGCGTTGTGCGCCCTGTAACACCGCCATCGGTTCGACATTTGAATTTTTTCGCAATTGGGCAAACTCGCGGAAACCGGCCTCGAATATCATTTCCATTCCGGCCAGTCGGCCACGACGGTTAGACAGACGTTTGTACAATTCACCCAGATCCTCGCCCGACCAGAACTTGCGTTCAAACCTGTCTGCCGACACCCGCGCCTTTTTGATTACCGAGCTTTTAAGGAAAATAACGGTCCATGACACCATCGAAACCACCAGCAACAGTAGCATCACCAGCTGCACTACAAAACTGGCGTCCAGGATCAGACGGAAAATCGAAAGTTCAGGCAATATTATTCTCCATGCTTAAGTTCAGCCACCAGCAATGCGGGTAAGGCTCGGGGTTTGAATGTGTTGCTATCCAGACAAGCCAGTCTGATCTGACCCCGGCATAGTATTGTCTCGTCATTATTTTTGCGAATTATTTGTTCAAAGATCAGACTCGCCCGCCCTTGCTCCAGCACGTCGACGCTAACCGTTAAGGCCTCATTAAAACGTGCCGGAAGCAGGTAATCCACCTGCACCGAACGCACCGCGAATATGACCGCGTCTTGGGCAATCAGTTCATCCTGCTCCAGTCCCAGACTGCGCAGCCATTCGGTGCGCGCGCGTTCCATAAATTTCAGGTAATTGGCGTAATAAACCACGCCGCCAGAATCGGTATCTTCATAATACACGCGTAGCGGCCACAGAAATGTGCCCGGCTTATCAATCGCACTATGCCCCATCACCGTGTCACTCATGACGCATCATCTGTAGAAAACAGATCCGCCTCGGCATTCTGCAATTGCTTTGGCGCATTCAGACCAAAATGCAAATAGGCATTGCGGGTTGCCGTGCGTCCGCGCGGGGTGCGCATAATAAAGCCCTGCTGAATCAGATAGGGTTCAAGCACATCTTCTATCGTACCGCGTTCTTCGCCAATCGCAGCGGCGAGTGAATCCACTCCCACCGGCCCCCCGGAAAATTTCTCCATGATCGCCAGCATCAGTTTTCTGTCCATCATGTCGAAACCCTGGGCATCGACATTAAGCATATTCAGCGCCTGTTGCGCGACATCTTCGCTAATCTGACCCGAGGCTTTTACTTCAGCATAATCTCGTACTCGGCGCAGCAGACGATTCGTAATCCGTGGCGTGCCGCGCGAACGACGGGCAATTTCCAGCGCCCCGCCGTCATCAATCTGTAAATTCATTATCGAAGCAGAGCGCTTAACGATAGTGACCAGATCCTCGGCGCTATAAAATTCCAGTCGCTGCACAATGCCGAAACGATCCCGCAGCGGCGAGGTTAATAGCCCGGCGCGCGTGGTTGCCCCCACCAGGGTAAAGGGCGGTAAATCCAGTTTGATTGAACGCGCGGCGGGGCCTTCACCGATCATAATATCAAGCTGGTAATCTTCCATCGCCGGATACAGAATTTCCTCGACCACCGGACTCAGGCGATGAATCTCATCGACGAACAACACATCATGCGGTTCAAGATTAGTCAGCATCGCCGCTAGATCGCCGGGGCGTTCCAACACCGGCCCGGAGGTGTGTTTCATCTCCACCCCCAGCTCGTTGGCAATAATATGCGACAGGGTCGTTTTGCCCAGACCGGGCGGGCCAAAAATCAGCACATGATCCAGCGCCTCTTTACGACTACGCGCGGCCTCAATGAAAATTTCCATCTGCTCACGCACCGCGGGTTGACCCACATAATCATCCAGACTCACAGGCCGAATCGCGCGGTCGACGGCATCCTCGCCACCCTGCTGAGATTTCGAAATCAGTCTGTCCTGTTCAATCATGTCTTTGTAAGAAACTCGAATATAAAATGCTTAAACCACAATGGTAGGTCCGCCTTCAGGCGAACATCTGCGGCTGAAGCCGCACCTACAATAGAACTTCGCAGCAAGCTGCGGGGAATTACACCCAAAGAGATTAATCTCTCAGCAATTAAAAAATATTTGTAAGGAAAATCGTTGTTGCGTAAATATATCAATTACCGACTCACCGCCGCTTTCAGCGCAGCGCGGATAGTCTCTTCACTGCTAAGTCCTTCGCCCACAACTTTCTGCACCATACGCTGGGCTTCAGCAGGCTTGTAACCCAGCGCTTCTAGCGCGTGTCGGGCTTCGCTACTGGCATCGGCAGTTCCTGTTACCACACCGGCTGTCATCTCTACCGCGGTTGTGCTTTCCAGTTTCGGTAACCGATCTCGCATTTCGATGATCAGGCGTTCGGCCGTTTTGCGTCCCACGCCCGGTAAACGAATCAACGTAGCGCTGTCTTCTTCGTGAATGCAGCGAGCAAATTCTGTCGCGCTCATCCCGGATAAAATGGCCAGTGCCAATTTAGCGCCGACACCGTTGGTTTTAATCAGGCTGCGAAACAGTTGCCGCTCACTTTCACTGGCGAAGCCACAGAGAAGCTGAGCATCCTCACGCACGATCAGGTGCGTATGCAATAATACTTCCGCATCGGTTTCCGGTAACTGGTAAAAAGTTGACATGGGCGCTTCCACTTCATAGCCCACCCCGCCCACTTCAATCAGCAGCATCGGTGGCTGCTTGTAAATAATTTTACCGCGCAAGCGACCTATCACGGCTTGATACCCCGATGAGCATTTGCAGACGTTAAGTTAACCAGATCGGATTCCTGCCAGCGGCCACCCCTACGGGCGGTGCTGCGCTGCCCCGACTCTCCCCGTTTAGCCTGACTCTGATCGACGTGGGCATGACATAAGGCCACGGCCAGCGCATCGGCGGCATCTTCCTGAGGTAATTTACTGAGTCCGAGCAGGGTCATGGTCATGTGCTGAATCTGCGCCTTGGCGGCATTGCCCCGACCGGTAATCGCCTGCTTAATCTGAGTCGGCGTATATTCGCTCACAGGAATACTGCGCAGGGCGACCATGCTCATGGCTGCGCCGCGCGCCTGACCTAATTTCAAGGCTGAAGAGGGATTACGGTGTACAAACACCTGTTCAATTGCGGTTTCATCGGGTTGGAATTCATCCAGCAGAGACTGAATGCCCACACAGATTTCGCCCAGACGTTCGGCGAGATTGCCTGATTTAACCCGGATACAACCACTGGTGACCCAGACGGCTTTGCCCCCGTGCATTTCGATGATGCCATAGCCAGTTATCCGGGAGCCGGGGTCGATGCCGAGTATGCGAGTCATGGCACACAAGATACAAGAAGCACGGGAAAAGATACAGGCCTGTAGGTACGGCTTCAGCCGTACGGGTACGATTAAAATCGTACCTACAATATGCGCCAGCCATTAAGCAGATATTTGGAATGCCTGTTTAGCCACTCGTTACTACAACTGCGACATAACCTCTTCAGAAAAATCGGCATTGGTGTAAACATTCTGCACATCGTCCAGATCTTCCAGCGCATCCACCAGACGCATGACTTTTTCCGCATCTTCGAGATTCATGTCCACCGTCATCGAGGGGGTCATGGTGATTTCTGCCATCTCCGGCTCAAGACCGGCTGCACTCATGGCATCCTTGACGTTCATGAATTCTTCCGGGGTGGTCAGCACTTCAATCGAGCTATCATCATGGGTCTGCACATCCTCCGCACCCGCTTCCAGTGCCACATCCATGATTTTTTCTTCGTCGCTACCGGCAGCAAAGCTCAGCGTGCCGGTTTTGGTAAATAGATAGGCCACCGAACCATCGGTGCCTAAATTGCCACCGGCCTTACTAAAGGCATGACGGACTTCAGCCACGGTGCGATTACGGTTATCGGTCAGACAATCCACCATCACCGCCAGACCATTGGGGCCATAACCTTCATAGCGAACTTCTTCGTAATTCTCACCATCATTGGCACCGGCACCACGTTTAACTGCGCGCTCAATGGTATCGCGAGTCATATTGCCACTCAGGCCTTTGTCTATCGCGGCGCGCAAACGAGGGTTAGAATCCGGCTCCGGCCCGCCCATGCGCGCGGCCACGGTAATTTCCCGAATCAATTTGGTGAACAGCTTACCCCGTTTGGAGTCCTGCGCTTTTTTACGATGCTGGATATTGGCCCATTTACTATGTCCGGCCATAGGTGGTTAACCTCTACGTTGATTTACTAATGGAAGTGCGGGGGATTTTATCATGATGGGAGGATGAAAATACAGGGACGAGTGGCTACACGTACGTAGATACTTAAGGAGTTTGTTTACCTGTAGGTTCGCCTTCAGGCGAACAATCACGGTTAAATGCCGTAAATTGTACGGCTGAAGCCGTACCTACAATTGTGTACGTGCTTAAGCACCTACGTATGAGTGGCTACAAAGTATAATCTGGTTTTACCCGCGACCAGCCACTCGCTACTCTTATTCATTTATCTGGAATATAAATCGCGGTTCGTTCCATGTCCTCGACCTGTTCACTATCGAAAAGAAACATATGCTTCCCTACCTGAACAATGTCGCCGTGCTTGAGCAGTACACGCGTTACCTTTTCATCGTTGACGCGAGTACCATTGGTGCTGCCCAGATCTTCGAGAGAAAACTCCTTGATCGATTCCAGGTAAGCGCTAGCTTCGATCACCACACGGGCATGGTGGCCGCTGATGGCGGGATCATCCAGCTGGATATCATTTCCGGCCAGACGCCCGATTGAAATGTCATCGCCTTCCAGCTTGTAGCTACTCAGGGTCACGCCTTCATATTTTAGTAACAGTTTTGCCACGCCCGTGTTCTCCCTGTTAGATCATTCCGCCAGCTATTCCGCTACACTAAAACACATGGTATCACCGGCGACTTCCAGTATATCGCCTTCATTCAGCGGCACGCTGGCTGCTGACATGGGTTCGCCATTGATGCGTGGACTCGCCATCTGATCACCACTACCACCCATCGGCATCATATAATAGGAACCGCCACGTCGAGCAATTACCGCAACCTGTCCACCGGGTTTACCCAAGGTGGTATAGGAGCGAGTCAGTTCAATCGTTTTGCCTCGATTAGGTCCTGCCGTTACTGTAACAACATAACTGCGCGGCTTGTCGTCCGCGCCCGGCACTGGCATAACCTGGCTGGGTGACAGCACCACCGTGCTGTCAAAACTATTGGCCTTTTCATCTACAAACTTGAGTTCATGACGACCAATGCGCACGATATCGCCATGTTCGAGCTGACGCTTATTGACTTTTTTACCGTTAAGTAAAACACCGTTGGTGCTACC
Source organism: uncultured Thiohalophilus sp. (assembly GCA_964539595.1). Classification (GTDB taxonomy): domain Bacteria; phylum Pseudomonadota; class Gammaproteobacteria; order UBA6429; family Thiohalophilaceae; genus JAADGZ01. The sequence continues at coordinate 13,477 of CAZIJT010000016.1, forward strand.
CAAATCTTCAATATAAACATTCTGTATCAATAAAAAAGCCGCGTGTTCACCGCTGACAGTGGGATCATCCAACTGGATATCATTTTGAGGTTTACGGCCAATGGTCGTGCGTTCCTTGTTCAGGAGGTACTCCCGAACTACCGTGCCTTCATGCATTAATAGTATTTTTGCCATGCTTTACCCGTTCCCCTGACTATTCACTCATCCAAACCCTGTACATCTGAAAACGCGGCCATCTTGCTTACCAACACCGTCGAGATATTATCCTTGCCGCCTTTTTCATTCGCGCTGGAGACCAGTGAAGTGGCAATAGATTCCAGTGCGCTGACGGAAAAACTACCACCATTAGTATGCTGTTCAAATATAACACTGATTTCTTCATCACTAACCAGATCGGTCAAGCCATCAGAACACAATAAATATAGATCATCTATCTGGCAGTCACTTTCTACAACATCGACGTCTACGGTATCCGCAATACCCAGCGCGCGGGTAATCAGATTACGACTGGCTGATTTCAGCGCTTCTTCTTCGCTGATATAACCGTTATCAACCATTTCCTGTACCAGTGAATGATCGGTGGTCACCTGAGACAGTTCTTCACCTCGATAACGATAAATGCGCGAGTCACCCACATGGGCAAAAATAACCGAGCCATTATAAAACAGGGATAGCACAATGGTCGTGCCCATACCGGCGCACTCCTGACGCTCCAGCGCTACCTCTACAATTTCATTGTTCGCATGTTCGATAGCTTCTTCCACTGCGGCCAGACGATCTATGGTTTCTTCGATGTCTGGAATCAACACCCCACGTAGAGAATCTATAATACGGTTGACCGCCAGTTCACTGGCTACTTCACCGGCATTATGTCCGCCCATGCCATCGGCCAGCAACACCAGCCCCAGATTTTCATCCCAGGCAATCTTGTCTTCATTATGCCCACGCACAAGCCCAACATCAGAGAGGCCGTGAATGATTAATTTTGCGTCATTACTTTTCACTACTTATTTCCGTTGTTACTTTTTTCTTGTTCTTTGTTTTCATTCTTTCCTGACAACGCGTTAGCGCTTTGGCAAACTGCGCACCGGTCTGGAAACGTCGTTCAACATCCTTGTGCAACGCCTTGTTAATAATCTGGCTGACACAGGATGGCAGATCAGGTTTAAACATGCGTATATCCGGGTGTTTCTCATTGGCGATCTTGTACATTAAACTTGCCAGCGAATCAGCCACAAAGGGCAATTCGCCCGCTAGCATCTGGTAGAAAGTAACACCCAACGAGAACAGATCCGAACGCCCATCTACCTTGTTCCCCGCCAGTTGTTCCGGCGACATATAAGATGGACTGCCCAGAATCGTCCCGGTCTTGGTTCGGCTGGCATCGGTAAGGCAGGCCACGCCGAAATCAGTCACTGTGATCTGCTTCTCTTCACGGTGATAAATCAGGTTAGCGGGTTTGATATCACGATGCACCACGCGTTGTTCGTGTGCATATTCCAGTGCCCCGGCAACGTTAATTATAATATCAAATATTTCCGCTGCTGGAAGCAGCTTATCTGGCTTACAATGTTCCAGCAAGTTATCGCCTTTCAGGTAGTCCATCGCAATGTAGGACAACTCCTGATCTTCACCCACATCGTAGATAGTTACAATATTAGGATGGTTCAAGCGACCTGCCGTTTCTGCCTCGCGGAAGAATCGTTTTTTAATATCATCCAGTTTGTCTTCATCGAATTCCTGCCCCAGACTCATGGTCTTAATCGCCACGGTGCGACCGATCTTCGGATCATGTCCGAGAAAAACCAGCCCCATCGCGCCACGCCCCAGCTCACGATCAACCTTGTAACGCCCGAGCATGGGTTTTTCCACGCCCCGACTGCTGATCATCATGGTCGCATCCACGTTATTGGCCGCGGCCATCGCACCCCCGTTGCCAAGCATTTTATTCGAGACTTCCTGATTACGGCTCAGGCGTTCACGCACATCGTTATAGTCGGATTCACTCGCCTCAATGTATTTGAATACGCTCACCGCCTTGTTGAACTGGCGCTTGCGCTCATAGTCCAGTCCCAAATTATAAAGTTTGTTTAACAATGAAGCATCCAGTACACAGCTCGCATATTTCTCGAATGCCGCATCCAGTTGCCCCTGCTGATGTAGAAACTGCCCCAGTGACTGGTTGGCTTCAGACAGTTGCGTATGAATTCGTTTTACTCGGCCTTCGATAGCGTGCTTAATTCCCAGCACCAGATGTCCCAGCAACAAGGCAAACAACGGTGACATCATCGGCAACCAGGTTGAACGTGAAATCATGCTATAGAAATGCAGGTTCAACAACAACACCACAAACAGCACGCTCATAACGATGCCCGTGCCAAGGCGGAAACGTGGCAATACAAACATCAAATAAAGCCCCACTACGGCTAAGGCGGCCAGTTGCAACCAGTTACTGCTGGCCGGAACACTAAACAGCTCTTCGTTAAGCAGGCTGGAAACCGCATGTGCCGTGACCATAACTGGCGGCATGTATTCGCCAATCGGCGTCATCAACGGGTTAACATATTGGGTCGCGGTCAGGCCGATGAGAATGGTCTTACGCGCCAGGCTGCTACGTTTAATCTTATTATTCAGCACATCAAGGATAGAGTAGGTCTGGAACGCAGGCTTATTATCTTCACTTTTGTAGAAACGTGGATAGATCTGCAACTTGCTATCGCTCATTACCCGCTTGTCCGCCAGCTCCAGACTGCGTCCCAGATCGACCTGAATGCTGCGCGCAGACTGCGACATATTTCGCGCGGCTATCATCATGGTAAACGAAGGCAAGTAGCTGTCGCCGTGACGATAGACCAGCGGCAGACTACGCGCCACATTCTGCCCATAACCCCCCAGGTTAATTACCCCCGCTCCGCCAGCATAACGCGCCAGCGATTCAATCGGCGGATAGACTTTTCCGGCCACCGGCACCAGTTCGGGACGCAACCACTGCAATAGAGCCGAACGCTCCGGTATCGCCACATCACGCAGAGTATATTTATTCAGGTATTCAGGCAGGATACTTTGCTCATCAGAAATAACACGATTATCCTGCAAATAGGGAATCGCCAGCACCACCCGTCCGGCACGGCTCATGCTGTTAGCCAGCGTCCTGTCGGTGTCCATACTCCGTTCCAGTTGGCGCAGCTTGCGCCTGATCGACTTGCCCACTCGCAGTGAAGGCTTACCGGCCAGCTCATTGATTGTTTGCAACTCTTCCAGCCCCTGATAGGTCTGCACCGTATCCAGTGGTAGCGCCATACCGATCACGGAGGGACGTGCGGAAGACAAAAGATCCACCGCCCGCGCTAGCACATCACGCGGCCAGGGCCAGGCACCACGGGCTTCCAGTGCGGCATCATCAATCGCCACTACCACCACATCCTGATTTGCAGGTTTGCTGGAAGAAAACTGCACACCCAGATCATAACCCAGTGCCTCCAGAGAACGCAGCAGGCCAGCATTGGCTAAAACCAGAATAACCAGCGTAACGGTCAACCCGGAAAACCAGTCTGTCTTGAGTGTCGAAATTTTGATCTAGATGCTCCGGTGATTGTTCAATTCGGGTTAAGGCCTAACTCTTATATATTCGGCAGCTAAAAGAATGACATGAGAAATGACTTTAATCAAAAGTAAAAAAGCCTCCAGATGAGGAGGCTTTTTTTTGCTTACTTTTTATCCACTACAGGCTTTTTACGCACCTTGATGTGCAACTCGCGCAATTGCTCATCATTCACCGGTGAAGGAGCCTGAGTTAGCAGACAGGCTGCGGTCTGGGTTTTCGGGAAGGCCATGACGTCACGAATCGACGGCGCACCGGCCATCAACATCACCAGCCGATCCAGCCCAAAGGCAATCCCGCCATGCGGTGGACAACCGTATTTCAGCGCATCGAGCAGGAAGCCAAACTTGTCCTGCGCTTCTTCATCACTAATACCCAGCAGTTTAAACACACTGGCCTGAATATCGGCGTTATGAATACGGATAGAACCGCCGCCCAGCTCGGTGCCGTTGAGCACCAGATCATAGGCATGGGAGAGCATGGTTTCGGCTCCCGCTTCCAGCTCAGCCACATTCTCGCACTGGGGCGCGGTAAAGGGATGATGCAACGCACTCCAGCTACCGGCCTCACCCGCTTCACTTTCAAACATCGGGAAATCCACCACCCACAGCGGCCGCCAGCCGTGTTCCAGTAAACCGCGATCATGCCCCAGTTTTACCCGCAGATTGCCCAGCGCTTCATTGACGATAGCGGCTTTATCGGCACCGAAGAACACCAGATCGCCGTCTTCTGCTTCAGTACGCTGCATGATCGCATCAACAACATCATCAGGCAGGAATTTCAGAATCGGCGACTGCAGGCCTTCGCGGCCTTTGGCCAGTTCGTTAACCTTGATATAGGCCAGCCCCCGGGCACCGTAGATACCCACGAATTTGGTGTAATCATCGATTTCCTTGCGTGACAGTTCACAGCCCTTGGGTAAACGCAGAGCCGCGACTCGGCCTTTGGGATCGTTAGCTGGGCCGCTGAAGACTTTGAATTCCACCCCGGCCATCAGGTCACCGACATCCACCAGCTCCATCGGCACACGCAGATCCGGCTTGTCCGAACCAAACCGCTGCATCGCTTCGGCATAGCTCATGCGCGGGAAGGGATCATGCAACGGCACTTCGATAACCTCGGCAAATAAATGCCGAATCATCTCTTCCATCATGCTCATGATCGCTTCTTCATCGAGGAAGGAAGTTTCAATATCAAGCTGGGTAAATTCAGGCTGACGATCCGCACGCAGATCCTCATCGCGGAAACAGCGCACGATCTGATAGTAGCGATCCATGCCCGAAACCATCAGCAATTGTTTGAATAACTGGGGTGACTGCGGCAGCGCAAAAAACGCGCCCTCATGGGTACGACTGGGCACCAGATAGTCACGCGCGCCTTCCGGGGTGGCGCGGGTCAGCATCGGGGTTTCGATATCCATGAAACCACGGCTATCGAGGAAATTACGTAAATTAATGGCGACTTTTGAGCGCAACTGCAAATGCTGCAACATCTGCGGACGACGCAGATCAATATAGCGATAGCGCAGCCGATGCTCTTCCGACACATCATCATCATCAATCTGGAACGGCGGGGTTTCTGAACGGTTGAGGATTTCCAGCTGCTTGCCCAGCACTTCCACCTGACCAGTGGGCATATTAGGGTTCTCGGTGCCTTTGGGTCGCAGCCGTACTTTGCCGGTTACCCTGAGCACAAACTCATTACGCACGCTCTCAGCGGTACTGAAAACATCAGGAATGTCCGGATCATAAACGACCTGTAGCAGACCTTCCCGATCCCGCAGATCGATAAAAATTACCCCACCGTGATCACGCCGACGATGAGCCCAACCGCAGACGGTGACCTCCTGATCGACATGGCTTTCGTTGACCCCGCCGCAATAATGGCTACGCATGTGTATTTCCCACTCAAGATAAAAGCGGGAATGTTAAGGGCTGGCACGCCCTTGTGCAACTGGGAATAAGGGAAAAGCGACGATTAGCGCTAACAAACACCGAGATTGTGCATAAACAGGCAAGAAGGGGACAACACTTGTAGGGTGGGCACGTTGTTTGTGCCCACCCTACCCAGCTTATAACAGGCAAAGATCGTCTGAAACTAGCTCCTCAGTCGCCGGAAGCGGCTGATTTGCTTTTTTTATCAGACGTAGCTTTATCACCCGCAATATTTTTCTTTTTGCCGGTTTTGAAATCTGTTTCATACCAGCCATTACCCTTGAGCCGAAACGCTGGTGCCGACACCAGTTTTTTCAATTCCGGTTTGTGGCATTTGGGACAATCCACCCGCGGATCATCACTCATTTTCTGAATCGCTTCGAGAATATGGCCACAGGCCTGACATTCGTATTCGTAAATTGGCATATCCAACCTTATCCCATGCTTAAAATCTGACCGATAGTTACCGACTTGATTGGGCGTATTGCGCTAAAAATCAAGCCCGTGCGTGCGGCGCATTATAGGCGTTTTGCCTGCTCCTGCCAAAGCAGGCCTGTTTTTAGTTACAGGTGCTACAACCCAAGCGCCGGTGTTTCCCGGCTGGCACTACGATCTTCCTCACGCTGCAGACGATCAATAGCCTGCACCAGCCGCCGATGCCCGGCATCTTCCAGACCGCTGCGCAAATAGGCCTCAGCACAACTTTTCACCTCTTCCAGAAAACGTAGGTGATAATGGTAATGCAACAAGGTCTTACCCAAATGAAAAGGATCATTGTTTTTTTCCCGCATCAGCTTGGCGCTTTTGATGGCCAGAGCCAGTTCGTCTTCTGTCGGCTTACTCATCAACGGATTCCTCTCGCAGTTAATTTTCGTGATTGCCTTATTTTCAAGTATAGGTCAGGATATCTGCCTGATTGTACTGATTTTTATCAGCTAAATTTTACTCTGTAGGATAAACCATGCCGGCCAGCAAACCGAGTGATTCCCGTAAAGCACCATTAAAGCTGCGCCGGGTCGCTATCGATACCTACCACGAAAATGTCGCCTTCCTTAATCGCAACTGCGAGCTTTATCGCGCCGAGGGTTTTCAGGCGCTGAGTAAGGTTGAGATCAGCACCAATGGCAACCGCATTTATGCCGTACTCAATGTCGCCGACGACAATGCCATTGTTGGTGTGGACGAGCTAGGTCTGTCAGAACAGGCCTTCGACCAGCTCGGACAGGAAGAAGGCCAGCTGGTCTGTGTTGCCCATACCGAACCACCCCGCTCGATGGACGCAGTACGCCGCAAGATTGCCGGTGATCGTCTACAGATTGACGAATTTCGCGCTATTACTCGCGACATTGTGGAAAACCGTTATTCCCGCACCGAGATGGCTGCCTTTCTGGTGGCCTCGGTGCAAAACGGTCTGGATCGGGAGGAAATTCTGTCTCTGACCCGCGCGATGACCGAGACCGGCGAACGCCTGACCTGGGATGCGGCTCTGGTCGCCGACAAACACTGTATCGGCGGCATCCCCGGTAATCGCACCACCATGCTGGTGGTGCCCATCGTCGCCGCCCACGGTCTGCTGATTCCGAAAACCTCCAGTCGCGCGATCACCTCACCGGCCGGTACGGCTGATACCATGAGTGTGCTGGCGAAGGTGGATCTGGGACCGGAACAGATGCACACGGTGGTACACAAAACCAGCGCCTGCCTGACCTGGGGCGGCAACGCCCATCTGGCACCTGCCGACGATATTCTGATTTCGGTCGAGCGGCCACTGGGCATCGACTCGGAAGGTCAGATGATCGCTTCCATTCTGTCGAAAAAACTGGCTGCCGGAGCCACCCATTTACTCATCGACATCCCGGTTGGTCCCACCGCCAAGGTGCGACACATGAATCAGGCGCTGCGCCTGCGCAAGCTGTTTGAATTTATTGGCGACCGTCTCGGCCTGCACCTGGAGGTGGTGATCAGCAACGGCAGTCAGCCCATCGGTCGCGGCATCGGCCCGGCACTGGAAGCCCGGGATGTGATGCAGGTGCTGGAAAATGCGCCCCACGCCCCCGATGATCTGCGTGAAAAAGCGCTGTATCTGGCTGGTCGCATACTTGAGTTTGATCCGGACGTTCGCGGTGGCCAGGGCTTTCATCTTGCCCGCGACATCCTTGAAAGTGGCCGCGCGCTGGAAAAAATGCAAGCCATCATTAATGCACAGGGTGCAGTCAAGGCTGTCCCCTATACCGCACCCCTTACCATCGATATCTGCGCCTCTGAAAAAGGCGTGGTCACAGCCATTGATAACTACCAGCTGACCCGTATCGCCCGACTTGCCGGTGCGCCGATGGATCTCAATGCCGGTGTAGATTTACACAAAAAACTCGGTGATGAAGTCGAACAGGGTGAACCGCTGTACCGGATTCAGGCTGAGTTCCCCGCCGACTTCAACTTTGCCCGCAGCCGCGCCGAAAGTGACAGCGGCTATCAGATTGGCAAGGCCGATGAAGTCAATAAAAATTATATGGAGTTCTGATTATGACACTGGTACTCAGTTTCCCCGAGTCTCGACCTCAGGCTCAGCAGCTTGCCGAGGCATTGGGTATCGCCTGCAAAGACGTGGACGTTCATCATTTCCCCGATGGCGAAAGCAAATTGACGCTGCCGCAGGATCTGCCCGAACGGGTCATATTTCATCGCAGTCTGGATCATCCCAACGACAAACTGGTAGAACTGCTGCTGGCAGCAGCGAACGCCCGCGAACAGGGGGTGAAACATTTAACGCTGGTTGCGCCCTATCTATGTTACATGCGTCAGGATATGGCCTTTCATCCCGGAGAGGTGATCAGCCAGAAAATTATCGGCCATTTTCTCGCCCAGCAGTTCGATCAAGTGCTGACCGTCGATACCCATTTGCACCGGATCAACCAACTGGAAGACGCCATTCCTATCCAGTACGCCCTGAACCTGACGGCAACCACGGCAATGGGGGAGTTTTTGATTGAAGAACAGTTACAACCACTGTTGCTCGGCCCCGATAATGAATCTCGCCAATGGGTTGCTGCGATTGCCGAGCTCGCAAAGCTCGACTACCTTATTGCCGACAAGATCCGCCTCGGTGATCGGCATGTGCAAATTACGCTGCCCGAGGCGGATTACCGGAATCGAAATATCGTCATTGTCGATGATGTCATCAGCAGCGGCCACACCGTCGCCGTCGCCGCAGAACTAGCGCGGGAAAAAGGCGCACATGCCGTACATTGTCTGGTCACTCATGCGCTATTCGCCCCCGACGCCATCGAATTACTCAAGGCCGCCGGGGTTCAACATATATGGAGCAGCGACAGCATCACCCACAGCAGCAATGTGATCGCGCTTGCGCCGCTGCTCGCCAATGCACTGAAAAGCTAATGAAAATCCAACGCAAAGACGCCAGGGCGCAAAGAACGCAATGTTTTTGTT
>CAZIJT010000016.1:22558-32584 GCA_964539595.1 uncultured Thiohalophilus sp.
CAAATCCATTTACATATCTCTGCGCCCTTTGCATCTTCGCGCCTTTGCGTTGAAAAAGCGCAATCCAGCAAGCATCGTAGGTTGGGCTGAGCAATAGCGAAGTCCAACAATCCATGAACCTGAGGCGTTGAGAAACTAATGAAAATCCAACGCAAAGACGCCAGGGCGCAAAGAACGCAATGTTTTTGTTTTATGTATTACAGGACTCAAATCCATTTACATATCTCTGCGCCCTTTGCATCTTCGCGCCTTTGCGTTGAAAGCTTTTTGGGAGAAACAAAGTGAAAAGCATCCTGATCACCGGTTGTTCCAGCGGCATCGGTCTCTGTGTCGCCCGTGGCCTGCACGCGCGCGGCTACCGAGTCTTCGCCACGGCACGTAAAGATGAAGATGTCACACAACTAAAAGAAGAAGGGCTAGAGAGCCTGCAACTGGATCTGGATGACAGCAACTCCATTCAGGCAGCAGTAACCGAAATACTGCAACGCACCGACGGCAAACTCTACGCCCTGTTCAACAACGGTGCTTACGGTCAACCCGGCGCAATCGAAGATCTTAGCCGCGCCACTCTGCGCGCGCAGTTTGAAACCAATCTGTTCGGGCTACATGAATTGACCTGCCTACTTTTACCGGTTATGCGCAAACAGGGGCATGGGCGCATTATTCAAAACAGCTCGGTACTGGGTCTGGTGGCGCTGAAATTTCGCGGCGCGTACAACGCCAGTAAATACGCGCTCGAAGGCCTGAGCGATACCCTGCGTCAGGAATTACAGGGAACAAATATTCATATTTCCCTGATTGAACCGGGGCCGATTGAAAGCCGCTTTCGCGCCAACGGCGTCGCCCATTTCAAAAATAACATCGACATCGAGCACAGCCCCTTTCATGAGCAATACCAGAAAACCCTCACCCGCCTCACTACGAAAGGCGCGGTGGTACCCTTTACCTTGCCACCGGAGGCGGTGCTAAAAAAAGTCATCCACGCGCTGGAAAGTCCACGACCAAAACCCCGTTATTACGTCACTTTTCCTACCTACCTGTTTGGCTATTTACGCCGATTGCTCTCCAGCCGAGCGCTGGATCGGCTGTTAAGTAAAATCTAGGTTTACGGTTACGACTTGAAATTGGATCAATTCAGCGTCATATCAGACTTGAGTTACTCCGCCACGGATACAACGGCACTTTTTGTTGTCACAGTTTGACACAACTTAAATCTGCCAGTGTTACACTGGCATTTAAGATTAAGATAACGATTTCATTAACCGCGAAGGATGCGCACAAAACCTGTAAGGTTTCTGAGTTTTATGCCTGAATTTTTAAAAGGCCGGTTTGGTCTAGTCTACCTTTTTTTTATTGTCTTTATCAGCATCGCGGCAATAACCCGAACCATACTGGCGATTAAGTCCTGGGGTATGATCAATAGCGATCTCAGCAGTTTCGCCTTCGCCTTTATCACCGGCCTGCTGATGGACATTATCACCGCCGGCTACCTGGCTATTCCGCTGGTATTCTATATGCTGTTCGTGCCCGGTAGAATTTACTACCATCGTCTGCACACCTTGTTGATCTATCCATTTTTTCTGCTCGTCATTTACAGCCTGATATTCTCCGGCGTATCCGAATGGTTTTTCTGGGATGAATTCAGTTCGCGCTTTAATTTTATTGCGGTGGACTATCTGGTTTATACCTCTGAGTTAATCGGCAATATTCGCGAATCCTATCCGTTGAATACCATTCTCGGCATTATTCTGGTGGTCAGCATTATTCTTAAACTGCTGTTGTTTCCTGCGGTACGCCACACACACAGCATCAGCACCCCCTTTCGCACACGCATACGCCACGCGGGGCAAATTCTATTAATACCGCTGTTGGCTTTTATTTTTGTCGATGCCTCGATGTCACATATTTCCAGCAACCGTTATATTAATGAGCTGGCGGGCAACGGCATTTATAATTTCTTCTCCGCCTTTCGCAACAACGAGCTGGATTACGATAGCTATTACAAAACTAAAAAAGAAACCGAAATCTGGCCACAGTTAAAACAACTACTGGCACAGGACAACTCCCGCTATAGCTCAGATAAGCCTGACGACATTAGTCGCCAGATCACAGCCACCGAAACAGAAAAACCACTGAATGTCATCTGGATCACGGTAGAAAGTCTGAGTGCGTCCTACCTCGGATTTTTTGGCAACGAGCAGGGACTCAGCCCGGAACTCGACAAACTTTCCACTGAGAGTCTCAACTTTACTCGTTTATATGCCACCGGTACCCGTACTGTGCGCGGACTCGAAGCCCTGTCCTTATCCGTGCCGCCGACACCCGGTCGCTCGATTGTCAAACGGCCTAATAATGAAAATATGTTTTCCATCGGCCATATATTCCGCGCCCGTGGCTATGACACCCGCTTTACCTATGGCGGCTATGGCTACTTCGATAACATGAATTATTTTTTCAAGAATAACGGTTTTGATATTCTTGATCGTACCGACATGGAAGGCGATGAAATCCAGTTTGCCAATATCTGGGGCGTGTCTGACGAAGATCTTTTTGATCGCGCATTAAAAGATATGGATCACTCCTTTGCGCAAGGGAAAAAGTTTTTCAATTTTATAATGACTACCTCCAACCACCGTCCCTTTACCTATCCAGAAGGCCGAATTGATATTCCCTCACACGAAAGCCGCGAAGGCGGGGTTAAATATACCGACTACGCCATCGGTCGTTTCATCAAACAGGCGCAAGAAAAACCCTGGTTCAAGGATTCCGTATTTATTATTGTCGCCGACCACTGTGCCAGCAGCGCCGGTGAAGCCGAACTGCAATTCGACAAATACCTGATTCCTTTTTTGATTTATTCCCCTGCGCATATCCAGCCGGAAACCATCACCACCCTGGCCAGCCAGATCGACGTCGCCCCTACCCTGCTCGGACTACTGAATTTCAATTATGAAAGTAAGTTTTATGGCCGCGATATTTTCCGCACCACACACGAACAGGAGCGCGCCTTCATCGGTAATTATCAGAAACTCGGCTACATGAAAAATGATCGCCTGACCATCCTCTCGCCACAAGAAAAAGCCAGTGCCTACCAGATCAATTTTGACAACAACACGACTACCCCCGTAGCAGCCAATGAAACGGAACTGAGCGAAGCCATTACCTATTATCAAAGCGCCGACATTGCCTTTAAAAATAACTTGAACCGCTGGGGTGAATCAGGTCATCATCAGGAGTAATAACAACAACCCCAAGTTCTGACAACTATGCGCTTCTGGCTGACCCACGCCGCCCTGCCGGCTGCCCTGCTTTTTATCCTCACCCTCCTGCTCGAACTCAGCAATGCTGACGTACAACTGGCCAATCTGTTTTTCGACTTTGAGCGGCGTCTCTGGCCAGCAGGGGAAAGCTGGTGGGCGAATCAATTACTGCATAAAGCCGGACGGGATTTTATTGGTCTAATCGCCATTTTCTCTCTGCTGGGGTTTATGCTTTCCTGGGTTTCCCGCTATCTGAAACCTTATCGTCGCGCCTGTGGTTTTGCAGTCCTCAGCATCATTCTGACCACCGGTCTGGTGTTTCTGGGCAAAAAATACAGCAATGTGGACTGTCCCTGGGATCTAGCCATGTACAACGGCAGTCGACCTTATGTGCATATTTTTAGTGACAAGCCTGATGATATCGACATTGGCCGTTGCTTTCCCGGTGGCCATTCATCTGGCGCATTTTCGTTGTTGTTTTTGTATTTTCTGTTTCGCAATAAAAACCGGCGGCTGGCAGTGGCCGGCTTCGGCTTCGCTATTTTACTGGGCAGTCTCTACAGTTACGGTCAGTGGGTGCGCGGCGCACATTTTATTTCACACGATATCTGGTCGGCCTTCGTGGCCTGGTTTGTGGCGCTGGGGCTATACCGTTTCGGTTTCAGAGAAAAGCTGTAAAAAGATTCAACGCAAAGGCGCGAAGACGCCAAGTACGCGAAGTTTTGTAAATGCATAAGACGGTATTCCCGTTCCACACTGATCTATAAATTCTTTGCATTCTCTGCGTCTTCGCGTCTTTGCGTTGAAAGAATTACAAAATTAACTGCGAATCCCCACACCTTTATTAAGCAGGTACAAACTAAGCGAAAACAATCCCGCAACGAACAATACGATCATAAACAACGCATGTCCGACATCGATATCTGCCACGCCGAGCATGCCGTAACGCATGGCATTAATCATATACATGATTGGATTCAACAACGACACCTGTTGCCAGAATGTGGGCAGCATATCGATAGAATAAAAAATCCCGCCCAGATAGGTCAGTGGTGCCAGTACAAAGGTCGGGATAATAGAAATATCATCGAAGCTATTGGCAAACACTGCATTCAGAAAACCGGCCAGTGAAAACAGAACCGCAGTGAGCACCACAACCAGCATAATGATTCCCGGATGTGAAACAACCGGCTCGGTAAAAAACAGCGATACCAGGGTCACCGCCAGGCCGACGATGAGTCCGCGTAACACTCCACCGCCAACGAAGCCCAGCAAAATTAAATAATTCGGCATCGGTGAAACCAGCATCTCTTCCACATGATGCTGAAACTTGGCGCTATAAAATGAAGACACCACATTGGCATAGGAATTATTGATGATCGCCATCAGGATGATGCCTGGGACAATGTAGTCCATATAGGAATAGCCGCTGATGTCATTGAGCTGCGAACCAATCATCTTGCCAAAAATCACAAAGTACAGGCTGGTGGTAATCGCTGCCGGGAAAACAGTCTGTATCCAGATGCGCATGAAACGCAGGATTTCCTTGACCAGTAAGGTTTTGAAGGCAGTGAACTGTTCACGCGCTTTCATGCGGCTTCACCAGTACCGGTTAATTGCAAAAATAATTCTTCCAGCCGATTGCTCTTATTGCGCATGCTTAACACACAGATATCCCGGCGCGTGAGTTCTGCATACAACTCATTAATACTTTGTTTGTGAGAAATATGCGCTTGCAGGGTGGTGTCATCGATCCGGAAAATTTTATAACCCGGGATCGGCTCTAGCTCAAGCAGCGGTTCACGCAAATCAAGAATGAAGGTTTCTTCCTGTAGCGTTAGCAACAGATCTTTCATCGCCGAACTTTCAATCGTGCAACCTTCACTAATAATAGCGATATTACGGCACAGTTGTTCGGCCTCTTCGAGATAGTGGGTGGTCAAAATAATCGTCGTACCCTGCGCATTAATCTCGCGCAGGAAGTCCCACATTTGTCGGCGAATCTCGATGTCTACTCCGGCGGTGGGTTCATCCAGAATTAACAGACGCGGTTCGTGTACCAACGCACGAGCAATCAGCAAACGACGTTTCATGCCGCCGGAAAGATCGCGCGCCATTTCATGGCGTTTGTCCCACAGTGATAATTTTTTTAAATATTTTTCTGCGCGCACATAAGCCAGCTTGCGCTCGATGCCGTAATAACCGGCCTGATTGGCAACGATTTCAATCAACGGTTCAAACTGGTTGAAGTTGAATTCCTGCGGCACCAGACCGATGCAACTTTTCGCTGCGTCTTTCTCGCGCACGATGTCATGTCCAAACACCTCGACACTGCCACCGCCAATATTCACCAGTGAGCTGATAATACCAATCGCAGTGGACTTGCCCGCGCCATTGGGACCCAGCAGAGCAAAGAAGTCGCCCTGCTCGACAAATAGATCAACGCCCTTCAGCGCCTCGACACCGTTGGCGTAAGTCTTGGTTAGATTTTTTATGGAGAGTGCGCAGGTCATGAGACTTAAAACCAAACGCAAAGGCGCAAAGGCGCAAAGGACGCAATGTTTTTGTAAATATTGTTGCTCACAACAGGCTTGCCGTAAGTGCTTTACTGTATGTATCTTTGCGTTCTTCGCGTCTTCGCGCCTTTGCGTTAAAATTCGCGCCTTTGCGTTGAGATCTTTGCTTCACTCTACTCCACCCACGCACGGGCGTTACGGAACAGCCGCATCCACGGTCCGTCTTCACCCCATTCATCAGGATGCCAGGAATTTTGCAGGGCGCGGAATACGCGTTCGGGATGCGGCATCATAATGGTAAAGCGGCCATCTTCGTTACATAGACCGGTGATGCCCTCAGCTGAACCGTTAGGGTTAAGCGGATAGCGTTCAGTGACCTCACCCTGATGATCGACATAGCGCAGACTCACCAGACGGGAATCAATTTTTGCTTCGCCAAATTCAGCCCGGCCTTCACCATGCGCAACCGCCACTGGCATACGCGAACCGGCCATGCCCTGTAATAAAATCGAAGGTGAGTCCTGCACTTCGACCAATGAGAAACGCGCTTCGAACTGTTCGGATAAATTGCGTTCAAAGCCCGGCCAATGAGCGGCACCGGGGATCAGCTGTTTTAAATGTGAAAACATCTGACAGCCGTTACAGATACCGAGGCCGAAACTGTCACTGCGATTAAAGAAAGCTTCAAACTGATCCCGCGCCTGCGCGTTGAACAACACCGAACGCGCCCAGCCGCCACCGGCACCCAGTACGTCGCCATAAGAAAAACCGCCGCAGGCCACCAGCCCCATAAAATCATTGAGATAAGTATGACCGGCAATGATGTCACTCATGTGTACATCCACCGCGGTAAATCCGGCACGATCAAAGGCAGCCGCCATTTCTATCTGACCGTTGACACCCTGCTCGCGCAAAATCGCAATACGCGGTTGCGTATTTAAATTCAGATAGGGTGCTGCCACATCCTCATCCAGATCAAAACTCAGACTGACATTCAGCCCCGGATCATTCACCTCTAATAGCGCGTCAAATTCTTCTTGGGCACAGTCAGGATTATCGCGCAGGCTTTGCATCTGGAACGAGGTCTGCTGCCAGCAGCGCTGCCAGTCAAGTCGATTCGCCGCCAGAATTTCTTCATTGTCATCGGTAAAGACAATACGATCATCGTCGGCCAGCACACCCATCACATGGCTGTGCTGTTTGAGACCGGCATCGCGCAACCAGCCCATCACTTCATCGGTATCACAATGGCGCACCTGGATCACCGCGCCCAACTCTTCGTTAAACAGCGAGGCAAGCTTGTCATCGCCCAAGTCATCCAGTTGAATCCGCAAACCGCAGTGCGCGGCAAAGGCCATTTCGCATAGCGTGGCAAAGAGGCCGCCGTCGCTGCGATCATGATAGGCCAGCAGTAAATCTTTTTCGTTTAACAACTGAATACTGCTGAAGAAATTTTTGAAGCTATTCGGATCATCCAGATCCGCCGGGTGATGCCCCAGTTGTTTATACACCTGCGCTAAACAGGAACCGCCTAAACGATTATGTCCCTTGCCTAAATCAATCAGAATTAAATCGGTATCGCCGCAATCGGTACGCAGTTGCGGCGTCAGGGTCTTGCGCACATCACTGACCGGTGCAAAGGCGGAAATGATCAACGACAACGGCGCGGTCACGCTCTTCTGCTCGCCGTCTTCCTCCCAAACTGTTTTCATGGACATAGAATCCTTGCCCACCGGAATCGCGATCCCCAGTGCCGGGCACAGTTCCAGCCCCACCGCTTTGACCGCATCATACAATCCGGCATCCTCACCGGGATGACCGGCTGGAGCCATCCAGTTGGCGGAGAGTACGATGCGATTGATGTCATCAATTTTAGCCGCGGCAATATTAGTCAGCGCCTCGCCCACCGCCAGCCGCGCGGAAGCCGCATGATGCAACAAAGCCACCGGGGTACGCTCACCCACCGCCATCGCCTCACCGGTCACATGTTCAAAATCAGTGGCCGTAACTGCGA
The DNA here is from genome assembly GCA_964539595.1 of uncultured Thiohalophilus sp. Lineage (GTDB taxonomy): Bacteria > Pseudomonadota > Gammaproteobacteria > UBA6429 > Thiohalophilaceae > JAADGZ01. Next base: position 30,349 of record CAZIJT010000016.1, read on the forward strand.
CATCGGCCACCGGCACCTGCCAGGGGCCGACCATTTGATCACGCGCCACCATGCCGGTGATGCTGCGATCACCGATGGTAATTAAAAAGCCTTTTGCGGCCACCGTCGGTAAAGACAGAATGCGGGTGGCGGCCTCAGCCAGTTTGATGCCGTCAGTAGTAAATTCTGTTTTCTTGAACGAATGGTGTTTCACTTCACGCAACATTTTCGGCGGCTTGCCGAGCAACACCTCCATCGGCATGTTGATCGGAATATTGTCGAAGTGGGCATCACCGAGCACCAGATGCTGCTCCTCCGTCGCCTCACCGACGACGGCAAAGGGACAACGTTCGCGCGCGCAGATCGCAGCGAAGCGATCCAGCTCTTCCATGCTCACCGCCATCACGTAGCGTTCCTGCGCCTCACAACTCCAGATCGCCATCGGCGACATGCCCGGCTCATCATTGGGCACCGTGCGTAATTCAAAATGCCCACCGCGGCCACTGTCATGCACCAGCTCCGGCAGGGCATTGGAAATCCCGCCTGCACCAACATCGTGAATACTGATGATCGGGTTGTTCTCACCCATCTGCCAGCAGGCGTCAATGACTTCCTGCGCCCGGCGCTGCATTTCAGGGTTACCGCGCTGCACCGAGGCGAAATCCAGATCCTCACAACTCTCGCCGGTGGACATGCTCGACGCCGCGCCACCACCGAGGCCAATCAACATGGCCGGACCACCGAGCACGATGATCTGTGAACCGGGGGGAATATCATTTTTTGCCACATGATCATCACGGATATTGCCAAGCCCCCCGGCGAGCATGATCGGCTTATGATAGCCGCGTACTTCTTCACCCGCCGAGGACACCACCCGCTCTTCGTAGGTGCGGAAATAGCCACATAAATTAGGTCGGCCAAATTCATTATTAAACGCCGCCGCGCCAATCGGACCTTCAAGCATAATCGCCTGCGCCGAGGCGATGCGCCCCGGTCGGCCATGATCACTTTCCCAGGGCTGCGGCAAATCGGCTAATTGCAGGTTGGAGACCGAGAAACCACTCAGCCCGGCCTTGGGTTTGGAACCGCGTCCGGTCGCGCCTTCATCGCGGATCTCGCCGCCGGAACCGGTGGCCGCACCGGGGAAAGGCGCAATCGCGGTGGGATGATTATGCGTTTCCACTTTCATCAGGATCTGCACCGGCTGGGCATGCGCCCGGTATTCACCCGTGCCCGGCACAGGATGAAAACGTGCGCCCTCAAAGCCTTCCATCACCGCCGAGTTATCACTGTAGGCAGACAGTACCTTGTTGGGTCGGCACTCATGGGTATTACGAATCATGCCGAATAAGGTATGCGGCATTTTTTTACCATCGATGATCCAGTCGGCATTGAAAATTTTGTGCCGGCAATGTTCCGAATTAGCCTGGGCAAACATCATCAGCTCGACATCGGTCGGATTGCGTCCCAGCGCCTGAAAATTCTCCACCAGATAATCAATTTCATCCGCCGCCAGCGCCAGTCCCATTTCCCGGTTGGCCACCGCCAGCGCATCAGCACCGCCGCTAAGAATATCGACCACCACCAGTGGCGCAGGATCGGCATGGCTGAACAATGCCGCAGCATCATCGATATCATCGAATAGCGCTTCGGTCATGCGGTCGTACAAACGCCCACGAATCAGCGCCTCTTCCTCGTCACTCAGCGGATCACTCAAACTCAGCGTGTAAATCAAGCCGCGTTCCAGTCGCTGCACCGCAGCCAGACCGCAATTATGGGCAATATCGGTGGCCTTGCTCGACCAGGGTGAAATCGTACCCGGGCGGGGGCTGACCAGATACTGACGGAAATAGGGGATTTTATTCGCCGCGGTCTGCGCCGGGGCATAATTCAACAGTTGCTGAAGAACATTCTGTTCATCATCATCCAGACTACGATCAAGGCTGGCAAAATGGATAAATTCGGCATGTAAGTTCTGCACCACAGGCGCATCAGCTTGCAGAATTGTTAATAATTTATTCAGTCGAAATGCAGATAAAGCGGAACCGCCTCGCAATTGCAGCATGGGTCTTAATCTCTGGATTAATCAGGTTTAAACGAAAACGCGATGATACTACAGATCTGCCCACAGAGTAGAGGCTGACAGGCATGAGGAACAAGCTGTCCTAAATAAAAAAAGATAGATAATAGTCCGACGAGGTCAATATTTTCCTTCTACGCTCATCACATCCCGCACCAGCGCGGGTAACGAACGAGC
>CAZIJT010000017.1:0-24909 GCA_964539595.1 uncultured Thiohalophilus sp.
GTCGATAGCACCCCCAGTTGCACTGCATAATCCAGTTCTTTAAGAATATTAACCTCACGCCAACTAAGCACATGTTCGCCTTTTTCCAGCGCGATTTTTTTCAACAGTTTCCGTGCATGGCCACATTTACTACAGCCTGGGGAAGAAAACACTTCAACCTTAATGCCCATAATAATCTCCAGATATCCAGTTCTGGCTACACTATAGATTCTGGAGTTAACTCCAGATCAAGCCTTTATTTAAATTATTTTCAGGCTTAAGCTTGAACTATGAAATCGCTTACTATTGGTCAACTTGCTCAGCTTGCCGAGATTAATGTCGAAACCATTCGTTATTACCAACGTATTGGTCTGCTTGCTGAGCCGCCCAAACCCAATAGTGGTTATCGGCACTATCCCGAAAGCGTAGCCGAAACTCTGCGATTTATTAAGCGCGCCAAGCAAATGGGCTTTAGCTTGCAAGAAATTGCCGAGCTTATCGAACTCGGTGAATCTGCCTGTGACCATGTGCGTCTACGTGCCGAAGCCAAGCGTGAGCAGATCAACGTGCAAATTCAGGAACTGAAAAGTCTGCGTCAAACACTGGATCAACTCATTGAACAGTGTCACAGCGATGAAAAAGATCGCCCCTGCCCCATCGTTCAGAAACTCAGTCAATAAACTACCTCGCCGCACGCGGACAGAGTATCCGTTTGTAGGTTCGGCTTCAGCCGTACCGGTACGGCTCACCTGTGCCCGCAGGGTAGAAGCCGCACCTACGATGTTACTTCGCTGCAAACTGCGGGGAGTGATGCCCAACGGAGATTAAAAATACCCCTTGACTCTGTACTATGGTACGGAGTGTACGCTTGTCTTCAGGGATGAGGAGATCACGGATGACACTTTTATTATCAGGAGACAAACCTATGTCTGAAACACCCACGCAAACCGGCCAGCGTTCACTGATCGCCGCCATACTCGCCAGTTTTGGTGCCTCGCTTTGTTGCGTGGGTCCGCTGGTCTTACTCTCGCTGGGTATCGGTGGTTCCTGGATCAGCACCCTCACCGCGCTTGAACCCATACGCCCGATTTTCATCGGTATAACGCTGCTCTTTATCTATCTGGCTTTTCGCAAACTCTATTTGCTGCCGGTTAGTTGTGAGATAGATAAGCCCTGCGCCAAACCAGAAACCCGGCGCAATCAGCGTATTCTTTTCTGGCTATTCAGTAGCTTCATTATCGCCCTACTGGCCTTTCCCTATTACGCAGAATATCTGATCGACTAAATGGAGTTTGACTATGTTTAAAAAAATACTTTTTATGTTCATATTCCTGATAGCAACCAACCTTGGCTTATTGCAAAGCACACAAGCCAATGAAGCCGCATCGATACAAACAGTCACACTAGCGGTAGAAAATATGACCTGTCGAATGTGCCCCATTACTGTGCGCAAATCCTTAAGCAACATCGACGGTGTTATCAGCGCCAGTGCAGATTTCGATAGTAAAACAGCAACTGTGAAATTTGACAATCACAAAACGAATGTAGATGCATTAATTGCCGCCACTTCCAATGCTGGCTACCCATCTTCAGTCAAACAATAAGCAATCAGGACTCAACCATGACAACTCTACATCTGCGCATTTCGGGAATGACCTGCGATCACTGTGCGCTAAAAGCAAAGAAGGCCATTGAATCTCAACCCGGTATTCGAGCCGAAGTTTGTTTTGATAACGGACTTGCCGTGATTGAATCCAGTGCTTATCTGGATAAAAATTCAGTACTCAAATGTGTCAAGGGGGCTGGTTATACCGCCAGGACGGTTGATCGAAATGGTGCCCCGATAGATAGCGACAAACAATTACACATCGCTATTATCGGCAGTGGCTCGGCAGCCTTTGCGGCGGCAACAAAATCAATTGAAGAAGGCGCGCGAGTTAGCATTATCGAGGCCGGTGAAGTTATTGGCGGAACCTGTGTCAATATCGGCTGTGTGCCCTCCAAGATCATGATTCGTGCAGCCAGTATTATCCACAACCAAACTCATCATCCCTTCAAGGGTATCGCTCCGAATAAACCTGATATTGATCGCAAACAAATGCTGGCGCAGCAGCAGGATCGTGTACAGGAACTTCGTTATGCCAAGTATGAAAAAATACTGGAGAAAAATCCTAACATCAGCCTGATTCATGGTTTCGCACGTTTCAAGAATGAATTCACCTTGCTTGTCACCGATCAGGATGGCGAGGAAAGTCTGCTCGAAGCCGACCGCATATTGATTGCAACTGGTTCCAGTCCAGTCATCCCCGAGATCCCCGGACTGGCACATACACCGTGGTGGACGTCCACCGAAGCCCTGCAAACGGATAGCCTGCCTGAACATCTTATTGTGCTGGGTGGTTCGGTGATCGCGCTGGAAATGGCACAGGCCTTTCATCATCTTGGCTGCAAAGTCACCCTCATCACCCGCAGCAGTCTGCTCTCAAAAGAAGATCACCAACTAGGTGATGAAATTAAATCTATATTTGAAAATGAAGGCATTGAAATCATATCCCATGTTGTGCCGGATAGTGTGAGCTATGATGGTGAGAAATTCACACTGAACGTTAACGGTAAGAGCCTGCATTCCAATGCCTTGTTACTGGCGACAGGCCGTCGAGCAAACACAGACCAGCTAAATCTTGAAAGCGCAGGCATCAAGCTAGACAAAACCGGCTCGATCAAAATTGATGGCCGCATGCGCACCTCAGCCAGCACGGTTTATGCTGCTGGTGACTGCACCAGCCAGCCACAATTTGTCTATGTAGCCGCAGCAGCCGGCACCCGTGCCGCCGTTAATATGAACGGTGGAAATAGTAAACTGGAACTTTCCATCTTGCCCAGAGTAGTTTTTACTTCACCCCAGATAGCCTCGGTTGGCCTTTCAGAACAGCAGGCCAATCTTCGCGGCATTGATAATGATAGCCGAACGCTGATGCTGGATAATATTCCCCGCGCACTGGCAAATTTTGACACCCGAGGATTTATTAAACTGGTCACAGAAAAAAGCAGTGGCCGCATACTCGGCTGTCATGTGATCAGTGAGAATGCCGGTGAGATTATACAAAGCGCCGCACTGGCTATGCATAACCAGATGACCGTCGAGGATCTGGCCAACCAGTTGTTCCCTTATCTGACTATGGTTGAAGGACTAAAACTCTGTGCGCAAACTTTTTTCAAAGATGTAAGTCAGTTGTCCTGCTGTGCGGGATGAATATTCTACTGGCTGGTGGGCGATGCCCACCCTACAAATAATTGAACAATGTATCTATCACCTATAAAAATAAACTGTAGGGTGGGCACTGCCCATCAGGCAGTTGCATCACTCTGCGCGTGCCACTGACGCAGGCGCACAGATAAGCGCCGATAGGTTTCGCGGTCAATCATGTCCGGCAATATTAACCAGGTATATTTTTGACCAGTGCAGTCGGCCAAGTGCAGAATCACAACCCACTCGCTTACAATGCTGCCTGCTAATAGCGTTGCGCGTAGTCTTTTCCCATTTATACGTTGCAGCTCAAACTCACCCGTCATCCGCCAACAGGCTTTTTTTATTTTTATAAAGTGTTTTTTATAAAGACAGAGCCAGGCACTAACCGCAATCGCGAATAAAATAACCATACGCCAAAACCATGTCAGGGTCAGCGGCAAGCTAAGAGAGAATAACGCCAGCAGATGAACCGCTAGCAAAATAATTAACAGCCTCGGTGAAGAATGTGGATTAAGATCCAGCGGCTGCCTGTATTTTTTTTGCGACATCTGCGACATCCTTGTCGAGGGGAATACTGCGTCCCATTAAATATTCCAGTAAAAACTGATCAGGATAATTCAGCAGGGTATAAAAAGCGGTTTTTTCTGTCGCGGTTAGTTGGAGGAAATAATTATCCAGAAAGGGTTCCAGAAACATATCCAGCTCCAGCATGCCGCGCCGACACTGCCAACGCAGTCGCGCCAGTTCCTGTTCGGGGTTTAATTCTGTTTGTGCCGGTTTGAACGTAGCAGTGGTGGTTGCCATTAAACCATATCCTTGACCATCAATTTCTTGATGTTGTTAATGGCCGCAGTAGGGTTCAAATTTTTGGGGCATACATTGACACAATTCATAATCGTGTGGCAACGAAACATGCGATACGGCCCGTCCAGATCTTCAAGCCGTTCTTCGGTAGCCTGATCGCGGCTGTCGGCCAGAAAACGATAGGATTGTAACAGTGCCGCTGGTCCCCGGAACTTGTCCGGGTTCCACCAGAAAGAGGGACAGGAGGTCGAACAGCAACCACAAAGAATACATTCATACAGGCCATCCAGCTTGTCACGATCTTCGGGTGATTGCAGATACTCTACTTCTGGTTCGCTGTCATGTACGATCAACCAGGGCTTAACCCCGCGATAATGTTTAAAGAACTGGCTCATATCGACCACCAGATCACGAATGATCGGCATACCCGGAACCGGTCGTACTTCGATGGGTTCTTTTAGAGAAGACAGGGCGGTGAGACAACCGAGTCCGTTAGAACCATTGATATTGATTGCATCCGAACCACACACACCTTCACCACAGGAATGCCGGAAGGCCAGGGTTTCATCTTTCGATTTAATTTTCAGCAGCGCATCGCGCAACATCATCCCGGGTTCAACATCATCGTCACCCAGTTCAAAAGCCTGCATGAACGGTTTTTTGTCGGACTCTGGATCGTAACGATAAATTAAAAATTTCATCAATATACCCTTGGCTTGGGTGGGAAGGTTTCCACCGATAGAGGTTGTAACGTCACGGGCTTATAATCCAGTCGCCGACCTTGCTTGAAAAACAGGCTGTGTTTAAGCCACTGTTGATCATTTCGGTCAGGGTAATCAATTCTTGAGTGCGCACCGCGACTTTCCTGTCGCGCCAGCGCCGAGATAACGGTGGCCACGGCAATATCGAGCAGGTTTTCCACTTCCAACGCTTCAATTCGCGCAGTGTTAAATATTTTACTGTGATCCCGTAAGCGCACATTTTTCATGCGCTGCTCAATCTCCAGCACTTTGTCTACGCCCTGTTGCAAAATTTCTTCGGTACGGAAAACACCGCAGTATTCTTCCATCACCGCCTGTAGATCGGCACGTATTTCTGCGATGGATTCACCCTCGCCTTTTTCATCCCAACGATGAAGATGATCCAGTGCGGCCTGTACACTGGCCTCGTCAATCTTGCGGTGATAGCGGTTTTCTTTAAGGAACTTGATAATGTCGTTACCGGCGGCACGGCCAAAGACCACGATGTCGAGTAGCGAGTTGCCCCCTAAACGATTGGCACCATGCACGGAGACGCAGGCGCACTCACCCGCCGCATATAACCCGGGAATACATTCCTCGCCCTGCTCCACCGGTACGACCACCTGACCATGACGGTTGGTGGGAATCCCGCCCATGGTGTAATGCGCGGTGGGATAAACAGGAATAGGTTCTTCGGAAGGTTCGATGTGTAAAAAAGTGCGGCTGGTTTCACAAATACCCGGCAGGCGTTTTTCCAGTACTTCTTTGCCCAGGTGATCCAGTTTCAACATCACATGATCGGCATTCGGCCCACAGCCTCGACCTTCTTTGACTTCGGTAAAGATTGCGCGACTGACTACATCGCGGCTGGCCAGATCTTTAGCGTGCGGTGCATAGCGTTCCATGAAACGTTCGCCGTCTTTATTAACAAGGTAGCCACCTTCACCACGCGCGCCTTCGGTAATCAACATACCGCGCCCGGCAATGCCGGTGGGATGAAACTGGAAGAACTCCATGTCCTGCAAGGGAATACCCGCGCGTAAGGCCATTGCTAGTCCGTCACCGGTATTGATATGCGCATTGGTGTTAGTGCGGAACAACTGCCCCGCCCCGCCGGTAGCCAGCAAAGTGGTCTTGGCTTCAATCAGTAGTGGTTCGCCGGTTTCAATTTCCAGCACCAGCGCCCCGAGGATAAATCCGTTGTCGTCACGAATCAGATCAATGGCAAAGTATTCATCGAAGAAATGGGTCTTGGCACGAATGTTCTGCTGATACAGCGTATGCAAAATCACATGGCCGGTGCGATCCGCCGCGGCACAGGTACGTGCCGCCTGTTCGCCCCCGAAGTTCTGACTCTGGCCACCGAAGGGACGTTGATAAATTTTGCCATTGTCGAGACGACTAAAAGGCACACCGGCGTGTTCCAACTCGATCACCAGCTTGGACGCCGCCCGGCACATATATTCAATCGCATCCTGATCACCAAGGTAATCACTGCCCTTGATGGTGTCATACATATGCCAGTGCCAGTTATCCGGCAACACATTGGCCAGTGCGGCATTGATGCCACCCTGTGCCGCCACCGTATGCGAACGGGTGGGGAAAACTTTGGAGACCACCGCGACCTTGGCATCGGCCTGCGCCAGTTGTAACGCGGCACGTAAGCCGCCACCGCCTGCGCCGATAACCAGACTGTCAAACTGACGACGTGGAAGATCCTTAATCGTAAATGCGCTACTCATAGCTTAACTACCGAAAACAAAATCATACTCACCCAGATCCCCATTGTTATTAGTCCTAATGCCAATACCATTAAAATACTGAAGCGCAGCGCCGATATTTGCACATAATCAAGCAACACATCACGAATACCCACCCAGGCATGGATGAGAATAGAATAGAAAAAAACCATGGTGGCAATGGATATTGCCGGTTGGCTTAACAGCCCGTGCCAACGATCATAATCAAGTGTCGAACCACACCCCAGCACCAGCAAGGCGACCACCAGATAAAGCCCGACATAAGCACCACTGAGGCGCTGTAATAACCAGGCGCGCATACCCTGTGCGTGAATACTCATAGCAGCACCCCAATGACAACGGCAATAAATGTCACTAATCCGGCCAGTATCGCGGCCAGTGCGCTGGCTCTTGCCGTTTTCAATTCAAGCCCTATATCCAGATCCAGCAGCAAAAAGCGAATACCGGCAAAAAAATGATGCGCCAGTGAATACACCAGGATTAAAGCAAAGCCACGTACGAACAGGTTGTCGAAAAAGCCGCGCATCTGTTCAAAGGATTCAGGGCTGCGCAAAGACAAAGACAACGCATAAATGAGAAAAGGAATACTGATGAACATCAATACCCCTGAAATTCGGTGGAAAATAGAGGCGATGCCGGTGATCGGCAGGCGTATTTTGATCAGATTAAGGTACTTGGGACGGCGGGTTTTTGTTAGCATTAGTGGCTCGGCTTAATCCGTATTCTGTTATTAAAGCAATTTGTATCCGATGAAATACAAGCTGCTGATTAATTTACGCATCCTGATGTTTAGATAATAATAGATTAAGATTCCAACTCCGACAAATAACAGGCATAAACTTTTATTTTGGTGATTTTATGAACAGTGACTGGCAAGACTTTCTATCTAGTAACAAAGCCGTGATTGAAAACGATCAAGTGCTTTCCTTTGGCCAGCCTGAGCAGGAACGCAAGGCCGCTGTCACCGCTACTGTCCTCGCAGATTTATCTGCACAGGGACTCATTAAAGTGAGCGGTGAAGATAGTGCTGATTTCCTGCAAAACCTGTTCAGCAACGACATTAAGGACATCACGCCCAAGCATAGCCAGCTCAGTGCCTGGTGCAGCCCAAAGGGGCGTATGTTAGCCAGCCTGCGGGTGTTTCAGCTTGCTGACGATTACTTCCTGCAGCTATCTGCCGATCTACTACAGGCCACACTCAAACGCCTGCGCATGTATGTGCTGCGCAGCAAGGTCATATTGGATGATGTCAGTGATAACTGGGTCAGTATCGGCCTTGCCGGTAACGATGCCCCGGTAATACTGGCAAAACAGTTCAATCAGCTGCCAGAAAAGACGGATCAACTGGTGCAGGAAAACGGACTGCTGATCATTCGTCTCGCGGGTGACACACCCCGTTTTCAGATTCATGGACAGGCCACCGCAGTCGTTACACTTTGGCAGGCTTTGCAGGCTGAGGCCACACCTGTCGGTTGTCGCGTCTGGAACTGGCTGGAAATTCAGGCCGGTATTCCGAATATCATTGCCAGCACCGCTGAGGCCTTCGTGCCGCAGATGGTGAACTATGCCACCATCGGCGGCGTCAGCTTTACCAAGGGCTGTTATCCCGGTCAGGAAGTAGTCGCGCGCATGCATTATCTGGGCAAACTCAAGCGACGCATGTATCTGGCACATATCGAGTCCGAGGTTCTGCCCGAAGCCGGGGAAAATCTGTTTCCTGCGGGTAAAGAAGATACGCAGGCCTGTGGCAAACTGGTGCAGGCGCAACTCGCACCCGAAGGCGGTATCGATCTACTGGCGGTGATTCAAATTGCCGCAGCAGAAAAAGAAACGATTCATCTGGGTTCGGTAAACGGCTCTCCCCTGCAACTATTAGCCGATCCTTATCCCGTCGATAACAAGGCCTGAGCATCCCCAATTGCTTTAAAGATCCAGTAGTGGCTGCCGATATTGATTTACAGGCCAACAATCTCAAAGGGGCATGCTGTGTCTTCACTGGAATCAACTTTCTTAGCCGGTCTTTTTGACGATCTCGAAAATGACAAACTAGTTCTACCCACCTTGCCCGAAGTGGCTCTGAAAGTACGCGATACGCTGGAGGATGATAATTCCTCGATGCTGGATGTCGCCAAAGTCATCACCAGTGACACCGCCCTCTCCGCCAGACTAATTCAGATTTCCAACAGCCCATTACTCCGCGCCAACCGCCAGATAGAAACGGTGGAAGCCGCCGTGACGCGCATGGGCAGCAACATGGTACGCAATCTTGTTACCAGTATTGCCATGGAGCAGATGTTCCAGGCCACCTCTGACACAACAGATACACGTCTACGTGCAGTCTGGGAAAACAGCACCCAGATTGCCGCCATTGCCAGCGCCCTGTCCATGCCTCATCCCAGCCTGCAGACCGATCAGGCTCTACTTGCCGGACTGGTGCATGATATTGGCACCTTGCCTATTCTGAGTCGCGCAGAAGACTATCCCGATCTTCTCGATGACGAATTAGCACTGGATCGTATTATCGCCAATGCCCATGTAAAAATCGGCGAAGCTATTTTGAAGAAATGGAACTTCACCGATGAGCTGGTCAAGGTGGCCGCCGAACATGAAGATCTTGGCCGCTCGCACGATGGCTCCGCAGACTATGTTGATCTAGTTATTGTCGCTAATCTGCAGGATGCCTTTGGCAGTGATAGTCCCTATGGCCAGGTAGACTGGAAGAGCGTGCCAGCCTTTGAAAAACTGGGCATGGACACGGATGTTAGTGAGGTGGATATGGATGAAGCCAATGCTGAAATCGAAGCTGTAAAAACCGCACTAGCCGGATAGCTATTTACATTCCTCTTTCTGATATTCCATTACTGTACTATCTCCACAGGCTGTACAGCCAGTAGCGTAGGTCTTAAGATCACCCGCCTGATCCCGGCCACATACCGGCATGTACTCCGTGGTACAGATTTGCGGTCGAGGTTCTGTGCAAGCCGTCCACACCTGTCCCTGCACGGGTTTATTTGCCGACACACTACACGCTGATAGCATCATTATGATACTGGCATACAAACAGTATTTTTTTATTGCATTCATAGCTTGAATACTTCTATCTGAGGCCACGCATTATTGCTTATTGGCAGCATCTTTTGCCAGCACTGATTTTAGCTTGTAGCTATTCAATGGCAGGTAGATAACGGATAAAACCTTATTTTTGCTTACCATGGTTTTAATCAACACTGGGGTGGCAATGCTGACAAGAAATGCAAAAAGTGCAACCCAAATCTCTGCTTCCGGCGTTACCAATTCACTTAAATAGTTGTACGCTCTGATCTGAATGAGAAAATGGAAAATAAGAACAAACAGGCTTGACTGGCCAATGGCAAGAAACACATTTCGCAAAATGGCTATTTTGTTAATATGGAATGATCCATACATAACAAAATATATTCCACATATAGCCCCAAGCGTTGTCAGAAACGGGCTAGCGTAAACTCGCTTATTCAGATCCATATGCGCATCGGTTAACAAAACAACCGCAACAAATACGATAATTGATACCAGCAGAATATACCCATTAGGGTGGAAATCAATCATCGCCTTTCTTAAAAAGGCTCCCGCAATAAAAAATGAAGAACTGATCAGAATAATATCCAAACTAAATGGTAGGCCGGGCAATGTAATTTCTTTATCTTGCAGATTAATTTCCACGGACCAGAAAGCATCGATCCATTGAGAGCCCAGGGTAATGAGTATGGCCACCACAGCAAATTTATAGACTGTGTTTTTTTCCTGTATCCCGGTAAATCTGAAAATCAAATAGGTAAAGCAATACACCGCAAAAAGATGTGTCAGAAACCACATCGGCACCCACGTAGTAGTATCGCTATTACCGTAAAATATCCATTTTAACTGTTCAGCCAACTGCCCGTCTTTGAAAACAACAGAGATGGTTAATGCTGTTAACAATATAGCAAAATAGGGCTTCAGTAAGGCATCTGATTTTTTCCATAAAAATGTACGGGCATCCGTTGCGGTACTAAAAAATACTCCAGACAGAAAAAAGAAAAGAGGCATTCTAAAAAGTCCCATTGCATTTACAGTGTCAGGAGCATAATACTTTAATTCGCTATGGAACAATGCCACAAGCATTATTGATATGCCTTTCGCAATATCGATATAGCCTATACGAGGGGTCATACGTTGTCCTGAACTTGATCGTTCTTATCAGGGAATTTTGTCAGCCGTACTACAAACATTATCGGGCTATTTATCGCCTGTCATCGACAGTGATTAATGTATAAAGTGCGGGGTTAGCAAGAACGAGGATATTAAACGGCATGTCTGAAATAATATAAGTCTATCGTAAATTTAGAAGTGGCCACTAAAATAGAAACGTGGCACGCGGTGTAAATTCTGAGGCCATCTATTATCGTCAAGGTAATAGATGAAACGAAAAATTTCGTTTCCTTTGCCAGGCTTAGTAAATTTTTTACCAACAATGATCACCCTTTAAAGTGCATGGATAATATCCCCGACAACAACATCAGCGTAACTATAATTATAGCAATAACCACCGTATTTTTGCTGATATAATCCAGCTGATGGCTCAATTAATCGCTTTTTGCAAACCCTGTGGCGTACTTTGCCAGTTTTCCCCCGAAAGAACGGGAAATAAAGAAACCCCGACGCTGGCAGATTTTATCTCTATTCCTGACATCTACCCGGCTGGACGGCTCGATAAGGACAGCGAGGGTCTGTTGTTGCTCACCAATAGCGGTGCCCTGCAACATCGAATTAGTCATCCAAAAAAGAAAATGGCAAAAACCTATCTAGTACAGATCGAAGGTGAGCCCACGGCTACCGCCATCCAGCAACTGTGCAACGGTGTTCAGCTTAAAGATGGCCTGACCCGCCCGGCCAAGGCCAAAGGCATCGCAGATCCCGAACTCTGGCCACGCACGCCCCCCGTGCGCTACCGCGCCAGTATTCCCACTAGCTGGTTGCAAATAACGCTGCGCGAGGGTCGTAATCGCCAAATTCGACGCATGACCGCCGCCGTTGGCTACCCCACCCTGCGCCTGATCCGCTATGCTATCGGTCCCTGGGAACTGAATGGATTAGAACCGGGTCAATGGCGTGAACTCACGATCCCTAACGACTATTTATATGAGACAACTAAAACCAAAAAAACAGCGCTGGCATCCCCACGTCACCGTCGCCGCCCTGGTTGAACGTGACGGGCATTTTCTCATGGTTGAAGAATCTATTGACGGAGAAATCCTGCTCAACCAGCCTGCTGGCCACCTTGAAAGCGGGGAGAGTTTTATCGAAGCCGTCATTCGTGAAACCCAGGAAGAAACCGCATGGCAATTTTTACCCGAAGCTCTCATCGGCATCTACCGCTGGCTACATCCAGAAACGGGAGAAACCTTTTTACGCCATTGTTACAGTGGCCGCGTTTCTGCACACCAGTCTCAACAGGCACTTGATGACGGTATTATACGCAGTCTCTGGCTCAGTCGAGAGCAGCTAGCACAACAAACAAATTTGCGTAGCCCACTGGTGTTGCACTGTGTCGATGATTACCTCGCAGGACAACGCTATCCGCTGAAATTAATAAAAGACATCCGATGAATCCAGAACAAAACAACGAGCATGAATTGCGTCAGAAACTAAACCGAGAAACCGGTAAAATAGAATGGTCAGAACTTCAGCGCCATTTTGCGCGCGGCGTAGTGATTACAGTAAATTCTGAACTGGATCTGATCGATATCGCCCTGAAATTTACTCACGATGATGATGACGAGATTGACCACTGGCTTAGTAGTGGTCAACTCAAGCGCGCTGATGACGATGATGCTCGCCAATGGCAGAACAACTCGACCGTATTTTGGGCTGTGGTCATCGCACCCTGGGTGCTGGTGCAGGAACAATCCAGGCACAATCCAGGATAGACATTAAGCAGACAGACTTATGAGTTTATTCGACGCCATTGTTCCCTACTTTCCGCTTTTAATTGTGATCGGCTGGGGACTGTACAAAATGTTCGCAAAGATCATTGGCCGTTTTATTAAATGACCGAAACAAAAAACAAACACATCATTGTCGGCATGTCGGGTGGCGTGGACTCCTCTGTCACCGCCCTGCTGCTGCAACAGCAGGGTTCTACACTACGCGGCGTATTCATGAAAAACTGGGAAGGTGATGATACGGAGGAACACTGTAGCGCCGAAGATGATTTACAAGATGCCCGCGCAGTCTGTGACAAATTGGGAATAGCATTACAGGGCGTTAATTTTTCCGATCAATACTGGGACAGAGTATTCGAATATTTTCTCAGTGAATATCGCGCCGGACGCACACCCAACCCGGACATACTCTGCAACCGGGAAATCAAGTTCAAGGCTTTTCTAGACTACGCCCTGTCACTGGGCGCGGATTATATTGCCACCGGCCACTATGCGCGCATCGACTGCATCGACGGTCGTTACCGGCTACTCAAAGGCCTTGATCACAACAAAGATCAAAGTTATTTTCTTTACACACTGGGTCAACAGCAACTTTCAAAAAGTCTGTTTCCGATTGGCGAGCTGGAAAAACCTGCGGTACGCAAACTGGCAGAACAACATCAACTTGTCACCTTCAATAAAAAAGACAGCACCGGCATTTGTTTTATCGGCGAACGTGACTTCAAAGCCTTTCTGCAACGCTATCTTCCCGCCCAGCCCGGTGAGACAATGACCACCGAGGGTGAAATTATTGGCAAACATGATGGTCTGATGTATTACACCCTGGGTCAACGACAGGGACTGGGAATCGGCGGCATCAAAGGCCATGAAGGTGCAACCTGGTATGTGGCCGACAAGGATTTAAAAAACAACCGGCTAATTGTAGTTGAACGCCATGATCACCCCCTGCTTTATAGCCGTGAACTAACCGCGTCTGATTTAAGCTGGACGGCTGGGATCGCACCACCAATCACTTGCGCATACAGCGCTAAAACCCGTTACCGACAAACAGACTCCGCCTGCACCATTACCCGCATCGCTAATAACAACTGCACAGTAATCTTTGACCAACCCCAGTGGGCTGTAACTCCGGGACAATCTATCGTTTTCTATCAGGATGAAGAATGTATCGGCGGCGGCATCATCAACAGCTTTCAGACAACCCCGCAGGATAAAACATCATGAGTAGCATCAGTGAACGCACCCTGGCTCTGGCCGGTATGTTTCAGGCCACCGCGCTTGTCAGTTCACTGGCAACCACAGGTCAACTCAGTGAGAGTGACATGGAAGCCTCACTGGAAACCCTGTTCGTCACCGACCCCGAAAATACGCTGGCTGTATATGGGCGGGTTGAGAATCTATACAGCGGACTACAAACTTTAATTAAACAACTGGGCGGAAACACACAACGGAATATGGATGTTGCCCGTTACCTGATTAGCCTGCTGCACCTGTGCAACAAGTTGATGAAAAATGATGCCATGCTGTCACAACTTGCCAGCGGTGTAGAACGAGCGCGTGCCCAACGTGAACATTTCCCACTGTTGCATGAAAACGTGATCGCCAACCTGGCAGGAACCTACGCCGACACTATCAGTCAGCTACAACCCAAAATTATGGTTGCCGGTGATAGCCGTTATTTATCTGATAGCATAAATGCCAACAAGGTCAGAGCATTACTGTTAGCGGGTATGCGCTCTGCGGTACTATGGCATCAGCTAAAGGGGAGTCGCTGGCAAATATTATTACATCGTAAAAAATTTATACAGGAAGCAGAATATATGCTGAAAGAAAGAATCGTGCGCCACTGATGTGATGGTGGGCAATGCCCACCCTACAAGTTCAGCGATTGCCGGAATATACCTTATTCCGTAGGATGGGCATTACCCACCCTGCAGAACTCTATATACTTTTCCCCGTTTCAGAAAAAGGAATAATCTGGCATCCCGCAAAATGATCCAGCGGCTTAGGACGTCCGAGATGATAGCCCTGAACAAAATCAACACCTAATTTACGTAGCGTTTCCAGCGAAGCTTCATCTTCGACATACTCTGCGGTAGTCTGCTTGCCCATCAGCGATGCGATATCGCAAATAGATTTCACCATCGCGCGCTCGACATTATTTTTACTAATATTTCGAATAAATACGCCATCAATCTTGACCATGTCTACTGGCAAATTTTTGAGATAGGCAAACGAAGACAGACCACTACCAAAATCATCTAATGCAAAATGACAGCCAATACTTCTAAGCTTTTCTATAAATCCTATTGCCTGAGAGAGGTTGGAAATTGCAGCTGTTTCTGTTATTTCGAAACATATTTTTTCTCGAGGCAGGACGGATGTTTGCAATAATTCAAATGCAAACTGACTAAAATTTTTATCGCACAAAGATAATGCAGAGAGATTGACTGAGCAGACATCCAGGCGTTGCAGGTAGTCCTGGTGCTGTTCAAACCACTGCATCAGATTTTCCAGTACCCACCGATCAATCCGAGTAGACAAATTATATCTCTCAGCTGCCGGCATAAATGCACCCGGGCGAATAAGCTTATCGCCATCTTTCATTCGCAACAGAATTTCAAACCGCTCACCCGAAGTATTATTACCACAGGGCTGTATAGTCTGGGCATACAGGCAAAATCGTTGCTCTTCCAATGCCTCCGTAATGCTGGCAGCCCAGCACATTTCCCCCACTCGTCCAGAGCTGGTTGGTTCATTTTTATGCTGAATATAGACCTGATTTCGTCCCTGCTTTTTTGCCCTATAGCAAGCTGAATCAGCATAACTCAGAATTTCATTCAGGTTAAAATCGCTTTCTGTTATCGGAACAACGCCAATACTTACCCCAATATTAAAACGCCGCTCTCCCCATTGAAAACGAAAACCCTCAATCGATTCTCGAATTCTATTAGCAAACAGCTCCGCCTGCTCCAGTGGGCAATTCTCCATTAATATCGCAAATTCATCACCGCCAAGGCGTGCCAGTGTGTCGTGTAAACGCACCTGTTGAATGAGCAATCCAGCAACCTGGCGCAAAAGCTCATCGCCGGCAATATGGCCGCAGGTATCGTTAATAACCTTGAATTGATCAAGATCCAGATAACAGAGAACATGCCTGGATTTTTTAGATAACGACAATATGTTGTGCAAGCGTTTTTCAAATTCACGCCGGTTAAGCAAGTTAGTCAGTGAATCGTGTGCCGCCTGATAAACAAGTTGTTCTTCTAAATCTCGGCGATCAGTAATGTCTCGACAGACCACCAGCAAACGTGGCTCGCTGGCATTGAGTTCCTGATTTACACGCTGATGCACCCAGAGTACGCTGCCGTCCTTGCGTAGCTTGCGATATTCGATATCATTATTTTGAGTGAAATTATCAAACTGTTTACTAAAATAGCTCAGCACTTTTTTTCTATCGTCTGGGTATACGATGTTCAATGCCGACTGACCAATTAATTCGCTAGATTCATAACCCAGCAACTGCGCACCGGTATTATTAATAGACAGAATCCTGCCTTCTGGTGAAATCGTAGTATAAATGTCTGGCGCGTTTTCATATAGAATCTGGTAGCGTGCCTCACTAACCTTCAACGCTTCTTCGGTTTTTACTCTTTCGGTAATATTTTTGAAAATGCCCCGGGTTGAAATAGCCTCTCCATCACGAATGATCGAACCACAGTCACCCTGAAGATAAACCGGTTCACCCGATTTGCTCATAAATTTAAAATCAAGCGCAGAAAGGCATTCACCTTTTTTCAACCTTTCAAAACGTTCTTTACAGCATGAAAGACTATCCGGGTGTAAAACTTCGAGAAGACTTAGTGAAGCCAGTTCCTGTTTGTCATACCCCATCGCATCACGCCAGGCTTTATTGGTATATAGAAAGGAACCATCGGCAGCGAGGCATTGAATCAAATCATTAGTATTGTCAAAAATATCCTGGTAGCGTTCCTGAACTTTAAGTAAATCATCCTGGATTACCCGTTGCTGACTAAACTGCTGCAGCCGATCAAACATCAGCGACAACAAACTGGAAAAATTTTCATATTGTTCTTCCCGATCCAGGATACAGAACTCAAAGCCATTTTCCAGACAGGCAAAAAGCGCATCCTCAACGCCTGTTTTTGCCATCAGGATAACTGGAACGCGTAGATGATGTTCATGTAGATCATCCCGTAGCGCCAGACAGTCAAAGTCTGACAGTTGCAGATCACTAAGAATCAAATCCCAGCGCATGTTCTGCCGGGCTTGATGCCAGCCACTACGGTCTGAGATCACATGAATAGATTTTATAATATTGTCTGTTGTTGTCAGCGAGGACGTGACGCGAGCGGCTTTCTCAGGAGCCGCGAGGATCAGAAGATTTATTGAATAATTTTCCATTGCTTGTTACCACTCCGTTTGTTTCTGAAATCATTCTACAGAAACACAATCCGGCAACAAAGTACTGATTCTACTAATTGGACATAAAAATGCGCATAAGGCCGACAAAATATGCGGGTATGTGAGGTGGTTTAGCCCTACTATATTTGTTGGGTGATGCCCACCCGCCATTATTTTCAGCCAATGCAAACATCAGCTGGCAAGCTGCGCCAATTATGATATGGCTATATAGTGTAGGGTGGGCAGTGCCCACCACCAGGATAAAACCACCAGGACAACGTCAATGCGTCGGTGATTCGCTACTCTCTACATTCTCTTTTAACCATTCAAGATCATCGGTAATAAACTTTTCTGTCAGCTGAGCAAGTTGAACATAAAAAGGCACGCTGGTTTTATCTTTTAGCTTTTCACAAAAATTCGGCACCCACTGTGAAAGGTGACGAGCCATAAAATCCAGTTGCGCACGAAGATAATGCTCAGTCTGGTTGGCATCATTTGCTGATGGCTGATCTGCGTCGATTACAGACTGTGCATTTGCGCTTCGATAAGCCAGGAAATGCATAAACTCCAGTTCCATAGCAAGTGAATCCGGCATCTCATTGGTCTTGCTATCGATAGCCAGTCCAAAAAAATTATAGAATTTTTTTACTTCCCATTGGCGTTTAACACGATCCGCTTCCAGCCACTGGCCTTCATACGGTTTACAATATTGCTTCTGCTCAATACCATCAAAGACGTTAATATATTCCGCCTCAAGTTCAGCCTCATCATCCTGCTTACCTGATACATCCAGACCAAGCGCATTCAGGTTTAGCGCTGGATAAAGCGTGTCAGCCAGTTCCTGCAATTCCGAGCGGCATGATCGGAGTTGCTCAGCGGGAAAGGAAAACCCCAGCGCGAGCAGATAATAGAAACGACTACGAGTAATATCTATCTCTTGTTCCGGCGTTATCTGTACGGCTGTGTTCATGGTGCTTTCCTCGTCTTTATTGTCAGTGTTTCGTTCAACCATGTTCTGCATAGACTCATTAGTTCTGGATGTTGAGTGTATTCAGGCCAGAGCGATATTTACGTCCGTTGCGTTCGTTATTCGTGCCATCCCAGGTTGCAAAGGCGACGGGATAACTTCCCCCCGGTGCCAGATCAAGCTGATCGTCAGGATCGATTGCCGCCAGTGGCCGACTTAAGACCACCTGCCACTGTGTTCCATCCCAACTACTGATAGCACTGATGTTCTCGGCATTTTCGCGGCGGGTAACCGTACCTCGCCCCCCCGAGAGCAGATTTTGCACGCTGTCATCGACCGACCGCCAATACCAGATGTTGGTCGGATTAGTCGGTGATCCCATCTGCCCAATCCTGTTGGCATTCAACATGATCGCCCCAGCATCGGTAAAGTTCTCCACTCCATCAATGACATTGTTGAGTGTGGCATCCGTCCAGCTCAACAGAAAGGCAACGTCAGTGCCATTATGAATCGCTTTGACACTAACGGCGCTATTGTTACCACCACCGCCACCCCCCCCATCGGTAAAGTTTAATGTCACAGTGATCGCCGTGGCACTATTCCAGACAGGATCATCTGCCGCCACCAGTACCGCACCACTCACCCGCACGGCCGTCAATCCACCGCCACCTCCACCGCCAGGTCCACCACCGCCACCAGATCCACCGCCAGATCCACCACCGCCACCAGGTCCACCGCGAGCAGCAGCAACATCAGTGACCATCACAGGGATCAACAATACAACGGCTGACAGGTATACAAGCGTTATTTTTTTCCAGTTATTCATCATCCTCTCCCCCTTCACAGACTAAAGCGGTTATTGGAATTGAGCAGTTCCAGAATTGCGGAACTTCCTCCGTTAGTAACCTTGTCCCGCTCTGCACGTAGCGTCGCAATCACCGGATCAGCATCGTCGCCAAACAAGGACCGCAGATAGGTCATCGGAATACGATCCACATTCAATGGCCGTCCCTGATCATCCACTTGAGATGGTCCGCTGAAAGGCGGAATGTAATACACATTCGGCCCGGTGCCATATTCCGGATGTAACGGGATAGCGACTTGATGCTGCGTTACTAGCTTATACACATCAGAACTGGTGTCATCGAGGAAGCCTACCTGACGAATACGTCCCGGGCATTGCGCGGCACAAGCGTTAGCTTTACCTTTCTCGACTCGCGGATAGCAGAAGATGCACTTCTCTGATTTTTTAGTGAAGGCGTTGTACATCATCTTCTTGTACGGACAGGCCTGTACACAATGGCGGTAGCCACGGCAACGATCCTGATCCACTAACACCACGCCATCTTCCTCACGCTTGTAAATGGCCTTGCGTTTGCAGGCCGCTAAACAAGCCGGATTGGTACATTGATTACACAGACGCGGGATGTACATGTAGTAGTTATTCGGGAAGGTACCTGCGCCATCATCCTCGTCCCAGTTCGACAACCAGGTGGGTTCAGGCTTGGCATTAACAATGCCACCGCCCTCAAACAGCCCATTTTGGAAATCGTAGTCCGGATCGCGCCCGTAGTCATCACGCGTCGGCAGCGTACCCAGTTGTACATTGCCATTCGCATCGAAACCACCGCCCATGTTCTCCCAGTTTTTGGGATAACCGGGTCCAGGCTTGGACTCCACGTTATTCCAGTACATGTGTTCGCGGCCTTCCTTATTGGTCCACAGGTTCTTGCATGCGACGGTACATGTATGACAACCCAGACATTTGTCCAGATTGATGACCATCGCTAATTGTCGGCCAGTAAATGCCATTGTTCTGCCCTCCCCTTAAGCGTTATATTTTTCAACTTGAACACGAGTGTCGCGCTGTACGCCAGTCGGACCCCAGTAGTTCAGTTTGAAGTGAAGTTGTCCGTATCCACCGGCAAGCTGTGTTGGCTTGATGCGAATACCCGTTACGCTGTTGAAGTTGGCTTTCTTGTTTTTGACACCAAGATAGCGTTCCCAGCCGTGATACATCGTGACCCGACCCGCTTTCTCACTGGCCCACGATTTAACTCGCACCACGACATCACCATGTTCGTTAAAGATGCGCACCCAGTCATTATCGACAAGCCCACGTGACTCCATGTCACTAGGATGCAGATAGCAAATCGGTCCCCCTCGATTCAGACGTAACATTTGTTTTGCATTACGCCAGGTAGAGTGAATCGACCAGCGACCATGTGGTGTGTTGTAGCGCAGTGGATAATTTTCTGCTTCCTCAGGCGCTTTGTAGGTCGGTATTTTTTCACCAAATTCAACGAACCAGTCATGATCAATGAAGTACTGTTGGCGACCGGTGAGCGTTTCATACGGCTCTTTGTGTTCGGTCATCTTCAGGAACGGTGTATAGGGTCGACCCGGTTCAACATTACTGGTCCAGGTGGTCACTTCATTCATACGCTGTGGTTGCGCGTTGAGCTGTGCCATGGTCATACCCACCGTCTCCGGCGCGTTATCGAGCATAAACTGACAGGCATCGATATCTTCCGCCAGCGCACCGTTGTCAGTAAACTGATTACTTAGCGTTGACAGATCCCGGTTGCCGCCCCACTTGGCATCGTAATAACTGGTAAAGCCACGCTGCACTGCACGCTCTTCAACCTTGGCCGCCAGTGCCTGGAAAATCTGCCAGTCAGTCCTCGATTCAAACATCGGCGGAATCGCCGGCGTGAACGGATGAATGAAGCTGTGCATATCCGTGGTGTTGATGTCGTACTTCTCATAATGGCTGGCTGCCGGCAAAACAATGTCGGAATACAGCGCCGTGGTATCCATCTGGAAGTTAACATCGATAATCATATCCAGTTTCGGATACAGATTTTTCTCAATGTAGTTGTTGCCCTTGGCCTGGTTAAACCAGTTCGCCCGCCAGATAAACATCATCTTCGGATCTTTGGTCGTGGCACCTGTATTCACAAAGGTCGCTTTGTCACTGCCCAGCGCGCCTTCGGGATACATCGGCATCCAGCCATTTTGTACCGAATCATAAATATAGCCACGGGTGGTCTGACTGTAGCCAGTACCCTGATCGGCAATAGCGGCATGCACATAGGTCCACATAGTGGTGTTCTGGAAACGCTGCTTTGCCCCCCCCTGCGGGAAGGACAGTTTGGACATACCCTTGACCGGCCAGATTTTTTCCTGTCCGACATAATGGTTGAAGCCACCGCCGTTTTTACCGATAGCGCCACATAGACTTAGCATCAGTAACATTGCGCGGTTGGTGAGATCATTGTGATACCAGTGGTTGGTACCCGCCCCGTGCATAATCATCACCTGACCACCGCTGGCCATCGCGATACTGCCAATTTCTCCAGCAATGGTCTCAATAACATCAGCGGCTACACCAGTAATCGGCTCAGCCTGAGCGGGAGTGAAGCTGGCATTAAGATGGGCTTTCACTTCATCAAACACGGTCTTCACGCTGACGCTGGAACCATCGGCAAGCGTTACCGTACGACTGCCGCTTATCGCCGGGCTGTGTCCATTAATACTAATCGAACGTGTGCTACTGCCTTCCGTTCCCGGAGCCAGCTCAATCCGATTATGATTATTGCACCAGAAATAAAACTGATCCTCAGTACCGCCGCTGACCACATCGGCTTCACGCAGGTACTTACCGGTATCGGTACGTACCAGCAGCGGCATATCGGTCTGTTCCGCCAGATAAGCCGTATCGATATTGCCATCGGCAATCATCCTCTGACAGATGGCCAGTGCTAACGCCGCATCGGTGCCGGGGGTCACGGAGAACCACTGATCGGCGCGAATCGCACTGGAGGTATAATCAGGATAAATCGCCAGTACCTTACAACCACGGTACTTGGCTTCAGTCACGAAGTGCGCATCAGGAATACGCGTTTGCAGCGGATTGGAACCCCAGAGGATCATATATTTGGAGTTCATCCAGTCAGTCGATTCAGCCACGTCGGTTTGCTCACCGAGGGTAATCGGTGAACCGGGAGGCAAATCACAATACCAGTCGTAGAAACTACAGACCGTGCCACCGAGTAGATGAGACAGGCGCATACCGGCGGAAAAAGACAGCGGACTCATAGCCGGAATGGGTGAGAAGAAGGTTAAAGCATCGGGCCCCGAGGTCTCAATAGTATCCAGCATCTTGTCGGCAATAAGACCTAAGGCCTCATCCCAGGAAGCCCGTCGCCACAGACCTTCGCCGCGTGCGCCGGTACGAATCAAAGGATACTTAATCCGTCGATCACCATTCACATACTCGGCTGCATAACAGGCACCCTTCTGACAGCCGCGAGGATTAAGATTGGGATAGGAGGGATCAATTTCTGGATAATCTGCCGCCTGTTCCTCGCGCATGATAATGCCGTCTTTGACATATATGTTCCAGGAACAGGAACCCGTACAGTTCTGGCTATGGGTGCTGCGTGCCACCGTATCCCAGGTCCATTCGTCACGATAGAAATCTTCCCAACTACGATAAGGGTAGTTAAAGGAATCATTTACAATCTGAAGATTTAAACTGCTGAGCCCGAAAGCCTTGATTGATGCTGCAGATGCAGCACTGCCAACCAGCATCTTCAGGAACATTCGACGTTGCATAGTCATACTAATCCTCCCAATTATGTTCCGCCTTGCAGAACGTTATTTATTTATCCACCTGGCTGCTATTAACATGGTGAAAAAATGCAGAGTAATTTTGATAAACCTGTAACTCATGCGGCACTAACCGCCGCAGACAATGTCCTTCTGCCTTTGTATTAACAGCCACTATCTTGTCCTGTTTGGAAGTATCTTCGCGTGATTGCTCGATGCTGAACATGACCTGTTTGAGTCATTTATTTAGCCCATATGGGCTATTTTTGTATTTTCAGATAGTTATATACCCCTACATGTATCCACTTACTGAGCAAGGGGTTGACCACTACCCTTCTCGGGTATAACCTAGGTTATAGAAGGTCAAAACAATAAACCGGCAACACCTAAATTATCACCAGCTCTACTAGAAAATATAATGCTGGATAAATATTTACATATTAAATAACAATAAGTTACAAGCATGACCTCAATAAAAATATAATAATGAAGCAAAGGGGATAGAGTGTGAATCGACTGATTGAGTTGTTTGAGCAAACCAGTGATGCCGTGTTCGGCATTGATCAAAAAGGCTGTGTGCGTTTCTGGAATAGCGCCTGTGATACCTTACTAGGCTATTCCCGTGAAGAAATAGAAGGCCGACAATGCGATGGCCTGCTTTGTGGTAAAGACTTAATGGAAAGAAAGTTCTGTGGCGAGGATTGTCCCGTACCCAGACAGCATGACGAACAGATCCCCTTCCGTGACTTTGATCTTCTGGTCAGACAATCGGGTGGTGAATCCATAATGGTCAATATTAGCGCGTATTACACGCCTGAGTCCTGTCGCCTGAATAGCAATGATGTCAGTGTTTTTTTCAGCCTGCGCCGTGTTAATTGCCAGCGCCTGATACAGCGAATATCCAGCAACAGCTTTGATACTAATAATATTCGACAAAAACCAGACAAACTAAGTTCGCGTGAATTAGGCGTCTTGCGTCTGGCAGGCAAAGGAACAAAAACAGATCATATCGCTAATCAACTCTGTATTAGCTCGGCAACAGTACGTAACCACTTTAAAAATATTTACCGTAAACTGGATGTGCATAGCCGCGCTGAAGCTATAGGTCAGGCGATGAATCAGGGTTTGATATAGCCACAGCAAACAAGCTGGTGGGGCAATTTATTAGTCTTCTGCTGCTGGAAGCAAAATCAGCCTTCACGCCTGCAAAAATAAACGACGCCCTGTTCCTCTAAAAAGGCTTCGGCCTGCACACCGTGGAGCATAGCCAGTGTCGATAATATACCGGCATCGGTGCAGGTATTGGCGATGACCGTGACCGAATGTGGCGCATCGTTGACTGGCCAGCCGCTGCGGGGATCAAGGATATGGCTGTAACGTATGCCATTTTTTAACAGAAAACGGCTAGCATCACCACTGGTGGCGATGCCTCCCCGGCTGAGTTCAAACTGTTTTGGGTTTTGGCTATCAATCAGATCAGGATGATTGGGATCTTCGATACCGACAAACCAGCCCTGTCCATTTTGACGTGGGCAGTTAACAAATAGATCCCCGCCATAGTTAATCAAAATACTGTCATCGGTTTGTTGTTTTAATAGCAGTGCGCTGCGATCAACTGCGTATTCTTTGCCGATGCCGCCAAGATCGATTTCCATGCCTTCAGGCAAGCTCAGGATCGGGCGTTGCCAGCTAAGTTTGTCCCAGCCGATATACGGTAATAAGGCGATGATGGTTTGTGGGTCGGGGATATTATCGCTGCCATCGAATTGCCAGGCGCTGCGTAGTACGCCTGAGGTCACGTCGAACATGCCCTCGCTGAGTTGGTAACAGCGCGCGGCGTAGTCAAGCAAGTCTGCGGTTTCGTCGTCAACTTCGACAGGCTTGCCGTGGCTGTTATTGATTTTATAAATAATATTATCGCGGCGATAACGAGAAAATTTATGCTCGATGCGGCGGGCTTCCTGTTCGGCCAGCATGGCCAGTTTTCTGGCTTTATCCGCTTGCCTAACTTCTAGTAATAGTTCGCAGGGGCTGGCCATGGCCTGAAAATGGCCTCGCCAGTATGTGTCTTTGCGTTCTAGTTTGAGCCTGGCTATAGAGCTGAGATCGGGTGCAGTCATTATTTTGAAACGGCAGTAGTATCGGTTGGGCACGATACCACTGCATGATGTGCTGATGCCAGTTTGCTGAAGGTTCCACTGGCTAAAGTTGGAGCATGGCTAAAAGCTGAATTGGTTGGCAACTCAGCCGATGGGTTTAATTCTCCACCGAGGGCTCTAAAAATTAAATGAATAACCGAGCTGCACAAGAATGGCATCCATGTCTTCGAATGCTGCGTCGCCTTCGCTAGTCTGAGTTATCTTTTCCGCGCGGATATTAAATTCGCTATTATTATCCATTTCGATGCCGT
>CAZIJT010000017.1:25009-30513 GCA_964539595.1 uncultured Thiohalophilus sp.
GTTATCTTTTCCGCGCGGATATTAAATTCGCTATTATTATCCATTTCGATGCCGTACTTAATGCCCAATGTTGTGGTGCTCATATCGGCCAGTCGATAATCGGCACTGGCATATGTTGGCGTGTTTGCTTCTGTTAAATTGTAATAATAAAAATCGGCTTTATTCTGAATATAATAACGCGCATGGGGTTGCAGATAATGTCCGCCTCCCATTTCAAAGCGGTAACGGGCATCTAGCGTATTTGAGCTAATACCCCAGTCATCCCAGTAATAGCGATAGGAAAAATGTACAACGTCGCTGCCAAAGCTGTGTACCAGTTTCCAGTAGGCCGCCTGGCGGGTGCGTGTATCTGGCCGTGCTTCATAGAGGTAGGGATTGCTAGCCAGATTACCGCTGTTATCAAGCACCGTCAGGATTTTATAGGGATCGGACATGTAGCCACTGTCATTCCCATAATTGAAGTTAAACTGCATCAATGTGTGGCGACTAATGATCTGGGTTACACCCAATAAAAGATCTACGACGGCCTTGTCATCACTGGTGCCCGTGGTAGCCTTGTTGGCGGACATCGGATCAAGCCCGACAGGCACACCACCGACTGGATTAATTAAATTCATGCTATACGAACCACCCGCCGTCCAGGTGGTTTGCCGCTGATGGGTATCCCATGTGAAGGTGGCGGCTAGCCCGGCGGAGGTATAATCAAACTCTTTTGAAATGTTGACTGAGTAGATACCCTTGCTGGTGTTATTAATGGGTTTTTCCCATTCTGCATTCACTGCACCACGGCTATCTTGAAAAGTAGGATCTAATGGCGTTTCGTTGGCGGCGGCGGTGTATGTGCCGTTTCCTGAAGGGGTAGTAAAAGTCTGCGTCGAATTATGTTTGATTGCTCCATTCGGCGATGCACCTGAGAGACTGTCAGCCACGATACGCACGCTTAAAAACTCATCTTCAGCAATTTCCTTGCGCGCACTGGCAACAGGTTCGATAACCGTTACCCGGTTGGTTTCTGAATAATATAAAACAGCAGAATCAACTTCCCAGACATCACTGCTGCTGGCGTTTGCCGGGGCGGCAATGCCGGTCAACATACTGGTGGTTGCTAATGCCAGTGCGCCACTGATTTTTTTTGGCCTGTTTTTTAATTGCATCCACAACCTCCGCCGCCGATTCCGGCACCACCACTGGAGGCTTCTTTACTGTAATAGATATGCTCATCGAAATAACTGTCCAGAGGGTGGGTATCCAGCTGCATTTTATTTTGGGCTAGTAGATCACGTTCCCAGGGTTTAACGTTTTGAACTGAACATCCGCTGGCAATGAGTAGCAGCAGACTTATACTGATGATGCGTAACAACATGTTTAAGTGATTCCTGATGATTTAGTTTGAGGTAAGGCTGGTGACAATGTTCTGTTCTAACTTTTTTGCATCCTTGCTGCGAAAACCAATATGGCTGCTGACAATCTTCCCGTGGCGGTTAATCAGAAAACTGTGAGGCATACCTTTAACACCAAATAGCTCTGCACTTTTGCCTTCCGGATCATAGGCAACGATAAAATTTGCCGGGTATGCTTTTAAAAACTTTTCAACCAGAGATTTATCTTTATCAAGATTGACTGCTAGTATTAGCAGATCTTTATTTTTATATCGCTGCTGCATCTTATTCATCCAGGGGAACGACTTGCGGCAGGGTATGCACCATGATGCCCAAAAATCGATATAGACCGTTTTGCCTTTTAAAGTCTGTAGATCGAGTTGGCCATTGGCAGTCTGAAAACTGATTGCGGGTGCGCTAGTTTCTGCGCATAGTGGCGGGGTGAAAATAACGCTACTGCTAATTATTAAAATGGATAGCAGCTGCTTTATCGAATGCGCCATTCAAACTCCAGAAAATGATTCTATTTAGTTGCCTTCTTTTTAAGCAAAGATAACGCATTAAATGTAAAGAAAGTATAAAAACTACTCATTTATGGTGCTGTTAGTAATATTTGCTGTAATTTTGTTTTTAACCGGCACATAGCGGATAAAGGCAAAAGCAAAATCAGAAATTCGTCAGCCAAATCTGCTATTCTGCGCGGCCTATGAAATGCAGCGATTTTCATTACCCGCTCCCGGAAGCCTTGATTGCCCAATATCCGGCTTCAGAGCGCACAGCCAGTCGCCTGTTGGGGCTCAATGGTGATAGTGGCGAACTGGCGGATCGGCAGTTCGCCGACTTGCCATCGTTACTGCGCCCGGGTGATCTGCTGGTAATGAACGATACCCGGGTGATTCCTGCCCGCCTTTTTGGCCGCAAGGACACCGGGGGGCAGGTGGAGGTGCTGGTGGAACGGTTGCTGGATGAGCAGCGGCTGCTGGCGCATGTGCGAGCAAGCAAGTCACCGAAGCCCGGGACTCGTCTGTTGCTATCGGAAAATGTTGAGGCGGAGATGCTAGGGCGGGTGGGCGATCTGTTTGAGCTGCATTTTCGCGATCAGACCGATCCTGAGCGTCAGGTTTCAGCCATATTGGATGAACTAGGGCATATGCCCTTGCCACCCTATATAAAGCGTGAAGACGAGCATGACTTTGATCGAGAGCGCTATCAAACCGTCTATGCTCAGCATAAAGGCGCGGTGGCGGCACCCACCGCAGGTTTGCACTTTGATAACCTCATGTTGGATAAATTGCGCCAGCAGGGCATTGCCACCGCCTGTGTCACCCTGCATGTGGGCGCGGGCACGTTTCAGCCAGTGCGGGTGGAAAATATTGCTGACCATCAGATGCATGCAGAATGGCTGGACGTTAGCGACACTGTCTGTGCGCAGGTAGCCGAAACGCAGGCACAGGGTGGGCGGGTGATTGCGGTGGGTACTACCAGTGTGCGGAGTCTGGAAACGGCGGCGTTGTCAGGGACACTTAGACCTTTTTCGGGCGATACAGATATTTTTATCACCCCCGGCTTTGAGTTCAAGGTGGTGGATGCCCTGATCACCAACTTCCATTTGCCGGAATCGACCCTGCTGATGCTGGTTAGCGCCTTTGCCGGTTATGACAATATAATGCGCGCCTATCAACATGCGGTAGCGGAACGTTACCGATTTTTCAGTTATGGGGATGCGATGTTTATTGAAAAGCAGGTACAAGGGAAAAGTTAGAAGAGAAAAGAAGAGCAGTCGGTGCGCTGAGTCCTATATCTTTCCGCTTGTATCTTTTATCTGAAACACTATGAAATTTGAATTATTTAATACTGATGGTGCCGCTCGACGTGGCCAGTTGAGCTTTAATCGCGGCAACGTGCAAACCCCGGCGTTTATGCCGGTGGGTACCTATGGCACGGTCAAGGCCATGACCCCGGAGGAATTACGTGAGCTGGGTGCGGAGATCATTCTCGGCAATACCTTTCATCTAATGCTGCGTCCGGGCACGGAGATCATCGCAGAACATGGTGATCTGCACGAATTCATGCACTGGGATGGGCCGATTTTGACCGACTCGGGTGGTTTTCAGGTCTGGTCGCTGGGCGCTGAGGCGCAGCAACGTGAGGGCGGGCACAGTGGTGCAGCAGGTGGGTCTAAATTACCGGCGGCAAAAATAACTGAAGAAGGCGTACATTTTCGCTCGCCTATCAATGGCGACAAGATTTTCCTCGGCCCTGAAGAATCCATGCAGGTGCAAGCTGAGCTGGGGGCGGACATCGTGATGATTTTTGATGAATGTACGCCGTATCCTGCGACTGAAGAACAGGCGCGAGCCTCGATGCAGCTATCGCTGCGCTGGGCGGCGCGTTGTAAAACGGCACATGGGGATAATCCGTCTGCCCTGTTTGGCATTGTTCAGGGCGGGATGTATCCCGAATTGCGTGAAAAATCGCTGGCTGGGCTGGTTGAGATTGGTTTTGATGGCTATGCGATTGGTGGTTTATCTGTGGGTGAACCCAAGGATGAAATGCACAAAGTATTGAACCATTTGCAGTCCCAGTTACCCGCGAATCGGCCTCGCTACCTGATGGGGGTTGGTACGCCTGAGGATCTGGTGGAAGGGGTACGCCGGGGTATCGACATGTTTGACTGTGTGATGCCAACGCGCAATGCCCGCAACGGTTATTTATTCACCTCCAGCGGCATGCTGCGGATCCGCAATGCTCGTCATGCCCATGACACTGGCGCAGTGGATGAACATTGTGACTGCTACACCTGCAAAAATTACAGCCGGGCGTATTTGCGCCATCTGGATCGTGCGGGAGAGATTCTAGGCGCGCGCCTGAATACTATTCATAACCTGCATTACTACCAGACCGTGATGCAGGGGTTGCGCGCCGCGATTGGCGAAAATCGGCTGGAAATTTTCGTGCAGGAATTTTACGCCAGGCGCGACCAAGCGGCTCCGGCTGTGTCATAATAGCGCCGCAAAAATATTGTAGGTTCGCCTTCAGGCGAACATGTACGGCTGAAGCCGTACCTACAGCGGAAACTTTCGTTTTATTTGTCTATTTTAAGGAATATGTATAAATGAGTTTTTTTATTACTGATGCACTGGCTGAAGGCGCGCCTGCCGCACAGGGTGGGGATCCAATGTCTTCCCTGATTTTCTTTGGCGGCATGATTGCCATTTTCTATTTTTTGCTGATTCGCCCGCAACAGAAAAAAGCCAAGGAACACCGCAATATGGTGGCTGCGATTGGCAAGGGTGATGAGATCGTGACCAATGGTGGACTGCTCGGTAAAATCACCGAGGTGGGTGAAGAGTATGTCACGGTTGAAATTGGCGACAATGTTAGCGTTAAGTTACAAAGGCAGGCCGTGACCACGGTGTTGCCCAAGGGCACAATCAAGGCGGCAGCAAAATAACCTGCGTAGCGCGTTTTTGTTTATCATTTATTAAAAATAATAAGCGCATCTCCGTTGCTGAAGTCGGCTGGAGGATGCGCTGGAAGATGGCAACATGTTGAACCAATACCCAGCCTGGAAATATCTACTCATTCTGTTAACCGTGATTGCAGGCGCTATCTATGCGCTACCTAATATCTATGGTTCAGATCCGGCTCTGCAAATTTCAGCTACCCGAACGACAACGGTAGACACGGGAACCGATGCGCAAATTCGCAGCCAGCTGGATTCCAGCAAAATCCCCTATCGCAATACGCTGTTGGGTGACAAAGGATTGTTGATTCGTTTCAACAATGTTGAAGACCAGCTCAAGGCCGCTGGCGTAGTGCAACAGCAGCTGGGCAGCGATTACACGGTGGCGCTGAACCTTGCCCCGGCATCACCAGCATGGCTGACTAGCATCAATGCCCTGCCCATGTATCTGGGACTGGATTTGCGCGGCGGTCTGCATTTTCTTATGGAAGTCGATACTGAGACGGTGATCAAGCAGGCTTATGAACGCTATGGCAACAATTTTAGAGGCGTGCTGCGTGGTAAAAAGATCCGCTATCTTTCCATCTCCCAGCAAGGGGAAACACTCAAGTTAAAATTCCGTACGGCTGAATTTCGAGATCAGGCCAAAAGTGCCATTC
>CAZIJT010000018.1:0-4889 GCA_964539595.1 uncultured Thiohalophilus sp.
AAGGTATAGCTAACATCGGCACGAGTCCCATAGCCGTTGGTGAAGTCGCCGCTGGCGAAACTATAGTTATTAAACAGGCTACTATCACCCGCATCAGAGACAAGCGGTAACTGCACAAAGCTACCCGTATAGTTTTGAGTTTGCGTTCCCGCAGTATTAAATGCCGTGATATTCGCAGTAAAGGGCTGCGCCGAATAAGTAAAGCCATCGGTGTTGCAACCTTGCAGACGACTGACATCAAAATAATTGGGATAGAAGCGACCAATGTTGGTACTGGTGTTTACACCGCTGTTGCCAATGGTGGTTTCACCCAGATAATTAGTTGACGCGTTCAGTGCGGCGGTGAGGGTAAACACGCCAACCTCAGAAATAGCCTGTGTAGAAATTGTGACCGTGCCACCACTACTAATATTGGCGCTGCTCACCGCAAGGGTTCCTGTTGAACCACCGGCAGGTGCAATCAGTGTATGGGTAAAGTCGATGCCATTGTGAACAAAATTGGGTGTGACAGTATTGTCTGCACAGGCGGCACGAACCTTAAGATTAAAATTGGAGCCTGCTGAGACGAAGGCACTACAGCTTGCATCGCCCGCAGCACAATCGGCATTGAGGTTATCACTATAAACATAGAACTTTGCCGGTTTAGTGACATAACTGCTGGAGCCACTCATGGATAGTCCCGCCTCACTGCCACTACCATCAAACTGACTGTTCAAACTGAGTTGTCCAGCATCGGGATAGGTCAGCGTGATCGTTGCTTCACCATTAGCATCAAAACTGAGTGGCACGCCAGTCCCAGGTGAGGCTGTGGCCAGAACATAATCACTGGAGCTGTTATTGAGCGTGGTCAGATTGCTGCCACTTACCGGGCTGACGTAGGTCGTCCAGAAATTAATAGTTTCAGTGCGACTGGCAAAAGACGGCACACAGGTTTGAGTGACTTGATCCAGACGTACTGCACTCACGGTAATATTGGCTGAAGTGGCACAGGAGGTCTGGGTGGCAATGCTATAAACAAAACCGGTATCGTAAAAAGTCAGGTCGCAACTGCTGGAGCTATCGGCAGTATTTAAGCAAACGGTAGCATTACTCGGCGCTGGACTGGCACTGGATACGGCAAGGCTGACCGTGCCTGCGGTGGTATAGAAAAGTTGCAGTGATGCCGTGCCGTTACTAACGGTTTGTGTGTCGCCGTTGACCCAGCCACTGGGTGATAAGCTGACACTCACATCATCGGTGTACAGCGTTGAGCAGGTGGCATCGGCGCAAGCGCGCAGAGTGATAGTTTCAGCTTCACAGGTGAGCGCAGTACCATCATGATCGATTTCATAATGATCCAGTTGGGTTGAGGCGGGCTGAATGGTGATGGCATTAATATCAGCCCCACCACTAAATAAATTTTCATCAAAGTAAAGTGTGGCGGTATCGGTGCCGGGATTGTATTCGGCGATGGAGCCATCGGAAAAACTCAGGCCACCAAGGGTTTCAGAGGAATTTGTAGTAATCAGAATATTGCCAGAACTTAATATATGTACGCCATTAATATCTGCTCCACCGGAAAAATGTGATTCATCAAAATAAAGCGTTGCAGTATCGTTAACCGGATCATACTCAACCAGATCGCCATCAGAAAAATTCAGACCACCGAGGCTCGCACTACCTTCGGTGGAAAGTATAATGTTGCCACTGTCGAGCACATAGACTGCATCAATGTCTTCATTGTTGGAGAACAGATCTTCATTAAAGTACAGGATGGCAGTGTCATTGACAGGATCATAAGACACCAGATCACCATCAGAAAAACTTAAGCCGCCAAGCGTTGCATTGCCCTGGGTAGAAAGAATGATGTTGCCGTTAGCTAAAACATGCACCGCATCAATGTCTTCATTGCCTGAAAAAAGACTCTCATCAAAATACAGGCTGGCAGTATCAGCCGCGGGATCATATTCAGCCAGCTCGCCATCACTAAAGCTCAGGCCTCCCAGTGTTTCGCTGTTGTCAGTGGAAATAATAATCGTGTCAGAGGAACCGCCGCCACTGCAACTGGGGCAGGTACGGCTAATGGGATCAGGGTTGTTATAATAATCATTGATTTCTTCCGTACTTAGCGCGCGTTCAAAGATTTTAACTTCGTCAATCAGGCCATCAAACTCACGACCGGAAAGTCCCTGATCAGCACCAATCTGTAGGGGATCATTGTTAGTGATTAAGCTTTCGTTATAATTGCGAGTGCCGCTGACAGCGCCATTGATAAGAATGCGTTGGCTACCGGCTTCATAGACGATGGCAACGTGATACCAGTTATTGGCGCTGAGACTGGCAGAAGAGGTAAAATTTCGTACCGTGCCGCTACTGTTTTGCCACCACCAGAAAATGTGTCCTGAACTGTCAAGATGAAATTCATAGTTTTCATCTTTGGAAACAATCGTTTTAAGACCGCTTGAAGGGATGCTGTCGGGGTGAATCCAGGCCATCACGGTAAGATTTTGAGAAATATCCAGCAGTGCATTATCAGATATTTCAATATAGTCACTGGAGCCATTCAGGGATGCAGCAGTACAAATTTTTCCGCTTGCGGTAGTGGCATTACCTATGCGATTACCGTGTAAACTATTTCCTGAGCTATCGATGACTTCACCAGCAGTACCGTCCCAACTACATTCATCAAATTTCCAGAAGCCACGCAAATTAGTTGTGCCGGAAATTTCATCGATTGTGAGTGCCGTGTCATAAACCTGGATTTCATCAAGTCGGCCATCGAAGTAATCGGAGTTTGCACTGGTATTGGGATTGTTGTCTGAGTCGGCTCCAATCATCCAGGCTCCCGAATTAAAATTAACCGTAGTGCTATGGCTAATGCTATAGGCCTGTTCGCCATCGACATACAGGGTCAATGTTGTTGGCGTTACCACCACTGTTAAATCATGCCAGCGGTTGGGTGAAAGCACGATGCCGGTACAAAATTTTGGATCACCACAGCTGCCGCCTTCATATTGATTATTATCTTCCAGTTCAATCACAATTTGGTTTAACGCATTATCATAGCCGAGGAAAAAAGTATTACGCTGATTATTGGCTACATGCTCGATATAGGTATCAAGATTGGATGAAGAATCGGGGCGCACCCACAGGGCAACGCTAAAATTGCTGCCGGGATCAAAATCACCGACGGTAATAAAATCATTGCTACCATCGAAGTTCAGGCCTTCATTGATGACGGCTGTGGCATAAGTGGGGTTACTGCTGCCGCCGGGAAAGCTGCCATTATTACCA
This sequence comes from uncultured Thiohalophilus sp., assembly GCA_964539595.1. Classification (GTDB taxonomy): domain Bacteria; phylum Pseudomonadota; class Gammaproteobacteria; order UBA6429; family Thiohalophilaceae; genus JAADGZ01. Next base: position 3,274 of record CAZIJT010000018.1, read on the forward strand.
TTGCCTGAAGCATCATTCAGGGTGTTGTCCAGAGTTAGATGCATGAGTAATGCGGCCTGGCCTGTAAAAGGCAGGATAAACAATAGCAAGACAAATAGAAATTTAAACCTGCACAAGCTCACGGGTTAAACCTCAGACGTAGTTGTCGCTGACTATACTCGGCATCGGTACTCAGACCATACACACCACGGGTATCGATAGTAAAAAACGTATCGCCATCAACAGCCGTACTTGTGCTTGTTACCTCTGCCTGTGTACCCGCCAGTGCGCCATTAGAAAAGGTAAGCGTAGAATTTCCGCTGCCCGCATAGATGGCCTGATACATACCCCATTGCAAACCACTGCGTGCTGCCATGTAAGCCCGCGCGGAGGTATATTCCTGACTTAAGCTGGTGTGGCTGGTCGAAGAAATCTGCACCATGCCCACAGCCAATAATGCCAGCACCACGATTAAAAAAATTGCTGCGGCAATCGCAAAGCCTTGTTGCGCGTGTATCCGCGCAGGTACTAGTAGCGAGTAGCGAGTAGCTGGGCGGTCAGACTGGTTTTCCTTGCCACCAGCCACTCGCCACTCGCTACTTTTCCGTTCAGGGAGCACTGTAGAACCTCGCGTTGCGAGTTTCATTCAGCACTGCTTCACTTCGTTCAGGGCGCATTGTAGACCTGCGCTTCGTGGATCATTTGCAGAGATTCAGTACCGTTATCGACACTAATGTTGATACGCAGCAGACCAGATCGTAATAACGAACCCGGCACATAGGTAAAGGTGCAGGCGCTGACATTTTCCAGTAACAGTTTTTCAGTGCCAGCAGTTGCGGTGTCCGGTGAGGCGAAGTTGCTTTGTGCGCGAAATAGATCGGTGCCTTGTAGATAAAAAATAATGGCGTTGTTTTCGATCACATGAAAACGTCGAGCCGGTGAGTGGGTAGGAAAACTGACTGCCGAGGCGAATTGCACCACGCTAACATCATCAGGTGCGGCACCATCGGTATCTTTAGTATTGATGGCATTAATTTGCTGACGGCGATTGCCACTGTTGTAAATATCACTGTTGTCGGTGTTGTACACCACCACCCATTGACCGGCAGTGGCATTGAGGTTGTTACCGGAAAGCACATCAAAGTTGTTGCTGGATGTGGGGGCAATTGGTAAGGCCGCGCGTGCCTGTCCACTGGTATAGTTGCCACCCTGTGTCTGGTATTCACCGGCATCCACGGTACGAATAAAATAGACAATACTCCCGGCATTATTGCAGCCACTACCGTCATCAGTGCAAACACTATTGGGCAGCGCATGGCGAAGCTCGCGGCTAATGCGTTCCACCGCCATACGTAGACTAGTCTGTAAATTATCACGTCGATTAAGTGTCGAATAACCTTCCACGGTATTGCCAAGAAATACTGCGACCATGCTGCCGACGATGCCAAGCAATACAATGGCGACGACCAGTTCAATTAAGGTGAAGCCAGATTGTTTGTTATTGTAGGTTGTGGTTGAGCTTCGCGTTGCTCTGCCCAACCTACGGCTTGTTTCTTTATAATCAGGCATCAGAAATTCAACCGATAAGCACTAAGCAAATAGCGGCTGTTGAGATGATCGGTGACGATCACATCGAT
>CAZIJT010000018.1:4989-30162 GCA_964539595.1 uncultured Thiohalophilus sp.
AGCACCAAACTGTACACAGCCACCGCCTAAGGGTGTGCTGTGGTCATAAGCTTTCAGTAGAATTTCTTCAAGCATCGACTGACCCAGCTCGATGCTACGAATGCGTACCATCGGATCTGCCGCCGTGCGCCCAACATTGATATACACACTTAAGACCGCGGTCATCGCAATGCCAACGATAACAATAAAAATTATCATCTCGATCAGAGTAACGCCGGTCATTTTGAGTGGCGAGTGATGAGTAGTGAGTAGCGAGGAAGAGCGGGTGCATTTGACTTGTGGCGTACATTTTTTTTGTTTTTTGGAACAGGTCGGCTTCGCTATAAAAGAAAAGAAATGAGAAAAGGGGTTTCCCTTGCTACTTGCTACTCGCCACTTGCCACTTTTCTTAAAAATGCGCATAACCAGTATCCGCTTCTACGGTAATTGAAAGGCTGCCGATAGTTAGCGTGGCATCGGCATTGGGAACAGGTTGGCCGAGACCATCAAAGGCAATCGTGGCCGCACTGGCGGTGACGCCGTTGGGAAGGGTTTTATTGTAGTCGCCGGAACGATCCGGGCTTTGCAGCGGCGTACTATCAGTTTCTTCAACGACATAATTATTGGCGCTGAGGCGGAGCTGGATACCGCCACCGCGTGCCATCGCCATTTGCTGAGTGAACCGCAACGCCGAAAGAATTTCATCAGCGGCACGGCGTTCGGCAAAGGCATCGGTGCGGACAAAGCGAGGGCCGGCGACTGCGCCGATAATACCGATCAGTAAAATCACCACTACCAGTTCGACCAGAGTAAAGCCGGATGTCTGTTTAGATGTGCGTTTCATTTTTAGTGATCGAAAACGCCGGGAGGTCCCGGCGTTTTTGTATTGGTTCAGCGTTTAAAATTAGATGGTGCTGTCTACAGTTACTGTACCTGTGGCAGATGCGTAAATAACACTCATACCGCCCCCCCCGTCGCCCTGGTAAGTGTAGGTACATGTCGTGGTGCCATCATGGGTGGCCAGGTAGTCAGAGCCAGCCGCCGTTGCAACAGTTGGTGGGTTCTGCATAATGCTATTCCAGACGATGACACAAATAGCCGCTGTGGTTAGAGCGCCACTATCATCGGTACCCACTGGCCAGCCCGCGGCATTGGTATCGACACCGGTACCAAAGGTAGTCAGGTTAGTTGCCGCGGTGGTATTGCCTTCGGCAATCCAGCCTGCTCGCGCCAAGGCCACGCCCGCGCCAAAAGCGCCACCGGCACCGGCAACGGCCGCCTCATGTGCCTGTGTGTTCACATTTAAAAAACGTGGGAGGGCGGTGGCGGCAAGAATGCCTAAAATCAGGATCACCACCACCAGTTCAATAAGGGTAAAACCTGCTTGTCTGCTATTCATCTCTAAGACTCCTGTTTCGCGGTCTGTGTGCAGTGTTTGATCTGCAAACATCAAAAAAATACGGTTATCTGGGATAGTTATCGGCGGATTATTGCGGGGGTTTAGAAAAAAATAGGTTTAATCTCTGTTGGGTTTAATTCCCCGCTGCTTGCAGCGAATCAACATGGTAGGTGCGGCTTTAGCCGCACATGTTCGCCTGAAGGCGAACCTACCACGCATACCCCGTCAGCTTGTGGCGGGGCAGTTTAATTTTTCAGTCTGATGAGATCGAGGCCTTGAATGGCATCCACGCCAGGATCAAGCTGTTGATTGTTATTGCGGTCACGATAGATGAGGTGGATCTGCCAGCGAAGCTGTGCGGGTTGTTCGAGCCGGGAAGCAAAATTTTCGGCATAACTCACATGGTAGTTGAGCGTTTTTGTTGCCGGGTCAAAGTACCAGCTACCGGCTTTAGCCTCAGTGGAATCGGCACTGACTTCGCCCAGATAGCCGACCGGTGTTTGTGCCAGTAGCAACATAGGATTACTGCCATCCAGGCGTGGCAATTCACCGACGCGGTTTTCAAGTGCATAACGGGCAACTTCCATGCCCAGTGCGCTGCGGAGGTTACCGGTAACCTGTTGAATTACGGCGCGTTCGGCCGCTATTCGCAACGACCAGACACGATCCAGTGCGAACAGCCCAAGGATAGCGATGACGATGATCACCATCACCAGCTCCAGCAGGGTGAAGCCCCTGTTTGCTTGTGGGGGCGGGGTGGTGGGCAATGCCCACCCTACAGGACGTGTGTAATAGCGTTGTTTTGTAGGGTGGGTATTGCCCACCTTAACCCCGTTTTTTTCCTGTGAACGTTGTGTTGAGGTTTGTTTATTTTGCCACATTGATCAGATCCCACATCGGCAGGAACACGCCCAGTGCCAGCACCATTACCATGATGGCAATAATGATGATCAGAATGGGTTCGAGTTTTGAAGTCAGACTTTGCAGATCAAAATCAACTTCCCGATCATAGAAATCAGATACCTGCTCCAGTAGATCATCGACTGAACCCGTTTCTTCACCGACGGCCATCATCTGTAGCACCAGTGGGGTAAACATCTTACTGGCCGCCGCAGTACGGGTGAGGGTGTCGCCACGCTCGACGCCGTTGCGCATATTCAGTACGGCCTGGCCAATAAAGAGATTATCTACCGCACGGGAGACCAGCATCAGCGCCTGCACCAGCGGCACGCCCGAACGGATCGACATGGAAAAAGCACGGGCAAAACGCGAGAGGGTGGCACGCAGTAAAATGCCACCAATAATGGGAATGCGGAGTTTGTATTTGTCCCAGCGATACTGGCCGTTTTCAGTATTGAGGTAATGACGCAACCCCAGACTGGTGATGAACAGGGCGGCGAGAATGTATGCCCAGTAGGCCACGGTAAAGTCTGAGACCATCAGCAGAATCCGGGTGGGCAGAGGCAGTTGGGCATGAAAGCCGCTAAAAACTTTGGCGAAGGTGGGAATCACCCAGAGATTAATAATAAACATAGCCACGGCCACAGCAATAACGACAAAGCTGGGATAACGCATGGCCGATTTGATTTGATCGCGCGTGGTTTTTTCCCGCTCAAGATAACCGGCGATTTGCAGGAACACTTCATCCAGCCGACCGCTGTTCTCGCCGACGCGTACCATATTAATAAATAGTGAGGAAAAAATTTTCGGATGCCGACTCATCGCAGCAGACAGTTCATGCCCGGCTTCGAGTTCGCCCAGCACTTCATGCAGGGCTTCGGCAAGCATGAGATTGCGAGTGGTTCCTGCCAGACCGTTAATGGCGCGGATGATCGGGACACCGGCGCGCATCAGAGTGTAGAACTGGCGAGCAAATAGAATTAGATCATCAAGCTCGGGGCGTTTGCGCCGTTGCCACTGTTGCAGCAGATCGTCAAAACTGATCGAGGGCTGGATTTCTTCAATGGCTACCGGAGTAATACCCGAGCTGGATAACTGGGTGGCGACGGCGCTGGCGGAGGCGGCTTCCAGATCACCGCTAACGGCAGCGCCCTGCGTATTGCGTCCTCGGTACTGAAATAGTGGCATAGTGGTAATCCAGCAAATTTATCCGTGACTGGAACTCTGGCTGGCGGGCGGAGACGTCATCTGCGCGGGAGCATCTGTTTCTTCAGCGGCACCGGTAACCCGCAGCACTTCCTCCAGGCTGGTTACCCCTTGCCAGGCATGATCGATGGCATGCAGGGCGAAGGGACGGAAATTTTTACTGGCGCGGGCTTTGTGAGCGAACTCAATGCCATCATTACGCATCAGTGAGTCGGCCAGCTCTTCATCCATTTCCAGAAATTCAAATACGCCGACCCGGCCACGATAGCCGGTGTTATTACAATGTGGGCAGCCGCGCGCTTTATAAAAGGGTACGCCCTTCATATCCTGGCCAATCAGACTACGGATTAGCGTTTGTTCGGCGGCGACCGGTGAATAGGGTGTTTTACAGCTGTCGCAGAGTTTGCGGATTAGCCGCTGGGCAAGCACCGCGCGCAGGGCTGAGGCGACCATATAGCCTTCGGCTCCCATGTCCAGCAGGCGACTGACACTGGCGATGGCATTGTTGGTGTGCAAGGTGGAGAGCACCATGTGGCCGGTGATAGCGGCACGCAGACCAATTTGTGCGGTTTCCTGATCACGCATTTCGCCGACCAGTACAATGTCAGGATCCTGACGCAGGGCGGTACGCAGCACCCGGGCAAAGGTCAGATCGATCTGGGTATTAACCTGCACCTGATTGATGCGCGGCAGCCGATACTCCACCGGATCTTCCACGGTAATAATTTTCTTGCTCGACTTGTTCAGCTCAGACAGCGCGGCATACAGGGTGGTGGTTTTGCCACTGCCGGTGGGGCCGGTGACCAGCACCATGCCATAGGGGCGACGCACCTGATTGCGGAAATTTTCCAGCAGGCTGCCTTCCATACCCAGTTGTTCCAGATCCAGCCGGTTGCCCGATTGATCCAGCAGACGCATCACTACCGATTCGCCGTCCTGAATCGGCATCGTCGACAGGCGTACGTCGATGGAATGATCGCGTACGCGGATATTGAAACGGCCATCCTGAGGGATACGCCGTTCGGAAATATTTAGCCCGGCCATCAGCTTCAGGCGTGAGACTACGGCGGTGGCGATGCGCCGCTCGTTCATCACATGTTCCTGCAACACGCCATCCACACGCTGACGAATACGTAACACCGTTTCGTCGGGTTCAATGTGAATATCGGATGCGCCTATCTGTATCGCATCTTCAAAAATAGTCTGTAATAGTTGGACGACCGGGGCATTGGCCAGATCTTCATTCTGTAACATCTGACCAAGATCGATGTCGCTCTCACCCAGTTCATCTCCCAATTGTTCGGCCAGATTACTAATATCAGCGGTGCGCCGATAAACACTGTCGATGGTCTCCAGAATTTCAGCTTCACGGGCCACCGCCAGATGCAGGGCGCGTTTCAGGCGTTTGCTGAGTTCGTCGTAGGCAAATATATCAGTCGGATCACTCATCCCCACCAGCAGGGAACCATCAGGATTTTCTTTCAGGGCGATAACCCGGTAGCGCCTGGCCATTGTTTCCGGGATCAGGCGGATAGTGTCGGCATCGTAGTTGAATTGTTTGAGATCGATAAAGGGTAGCTTGAGCTGGGCGGAGAGTAGCTCAAGCATTTGCTGTTCGGAAACCAGCCCGGTGTCAATCAGAGTGCGGCCAAGTTTATGCCCGGTCTTTTTTTGATCGGCCAATGCCTGCATCAGCTGTTCTTCAGTGATGAGCTTGTTGGCGACCAGTAGATCGCCGAGGCGGATTTTCTTGCGGGGTTCGGCTGACACGTATGCCTCGTTGTCGATAAGTTGCTAATTCAGTTGAGGGTTTTATCGGCAGTCTGACTCAGGAACTTTAAACATGAAGGCCGCTTTTCAACGCCTAAATTGTGGGTTTTCTTTTGCGGCTAAACAGGAAAAGTATTTTTAGAGCCAGACTAAAGTGCTAGGAAAAAGTGTCGATATGCTCTCTGTAGCTTTCTTGTTAAGCAGTCATTAAACGATGCCTTGCTGGTAGTAAACGAGGAAATCAAAGAACTTTGAAGGAGATGTAAAGTGAGCACATTACTCAAGCCGGTAACGGCAATGAAGATGACCATTCGCACCAAATTGTTTATGGGTTTTGGCGCAGTGCTGCTGTTAGTGACCCTGGTTTCCATTAATAACATCACTATGTTGAACAGCATCTCTGAGGATGAGCATCGCCTGATTGATCTGCGTTTACCGACCGTGATGGCCGGAATGGAGCTTACTGATGGTATCCATCTTTCTCTTGCCGGCTTGCGTGCTTATATGATTTTGGGCAAGAATCCGGCTGCAGCAGAAAAATTCAAGGCCGAGCGTCAACATGGCTGGGATAAAATTGATCAGTCGCTTGCGCAAATGGAAGAGTTTGCAAAAAACTGGACGGTTCCCAAAAATATTGAAAAGTTGAATGAGATGAAGCTGCATATCAATGAATTCCGCATTGCCCAGCAGGAAGTTGAGGAGATTGCGCATTCGTCTAAAAATATTCCGGCATTGAATCTGCTGCTAACGGAAGCTGCACCGCGGGCAGGGAAAATCATTGCGGCGATTACTATCATGATCGATGAAGAATCTAGCCTTGCCGCTACGCCGGAACGTAAAATCTTGTTGAAATTGCTCGCCGATAGCCGAGGTTCGTTTGCTCTGGGGCTGGCAAATATTCGTGCATATCTGCTCTCCGGGGATACCCGCTTTGCTGATAACTTTAAGGCTAAATGGAAAGTTAATGAGACGCGCTTCAAGCAGGTTTCAGCTAAAGCCCATTTATTTAATAGTAAAGAGCAGGCCGCATGGAATACCTATAAAAGCCTGCGTGCCGAGTTTGCTCTGTTACCGTCGAAAATGTTTGCACTACGAGCCGCTAAAGACTGGAACCTGGCTAACTACTGGTTGGGTAGCAAGGCTGCACCTAAGGCCGGTGCGATTATGAAAATTCTTGAGGATATGCGGGTATCGCAGGATGCGCTGGCAGTGATGGATAAGGAAAGTCTGGAATCAGATACCGCCTCAATGAAAATAATCATGTTGGTGGGTATCGTGAGTGCGGTGGCCATCGGTATCTTTATTTCTATTTTTATCAGTAACTTGATTAGTGTCCCATTGAATAAAGTAGTGGCACGTACCCGGGCGGTTGCTGATGGTGATCTCACCGAGCCTGATTTGCTGGTAACGGGTAATGATGAGATTACAGAATTGAGCCTCGCGGTTAATGAGATGAGTCATAATTTGCAGGAAATGGTGCAAAAAATTTCCAGCTCCACGGCACAGTTAGGCGCAGCCACAGAGGAGGTTTCCGCAATTACTACGGAGACCAGCCAGAATATCTTCGAGCAGCAATCGCAGACCGAACAGGTGGCCACCGCCATGAATGAAATGAGCGCAACGGTGCAGGAAGTGAGTAGCAATGTAGCCAGTACTGCACAGGCCGCACAGGAAGCTAACGCGGAAACCGATGAGGGGCGGCGTCTGGTAGAGCAATCGGTGCAGGCGATTCAAAAACTGGCCGGGCAAATCGATAACGCGGCTGAGGTTATTCATAAACTGGAACAGGACAGTGAAAATATTAGCTCGGTGCTGGACGTGATTAAGGGCGTAGCGGAGCAGACTAATTTGCTGGCCTTAAATGCGGCGATTGAGGCAGCGCGAGCCGGTGAACAGGGTCGCGGTTTTGCCGTGGTTGCCGATGAGGTACGTACTCTGGCCGGTCGGACTCAGGAATCTACTGAGGAAATTAATCTGGTAATTGATAAACTTCAAACCGGTTCGCGTCAGGCGGTTGAAGTGATGAATAGCAGTCGAGAAGAGGCGCAGGCTGTGGTTGAGCAAGCCAACAAAGCCGGTGCATCACTGGCCTCTATTTCTTCTTCGGTGGGGCGTATCAATGATATGAGCACCCAGATTGCCAGTGCTGCCGAAGAGCAGAGTGCTACCGCTGAGGAGATTAACCGCAACATTGTTAGCATCACTGAACTGGCAACGCAGACCTCGACCGGTGCCGAACAGACCTCGACGGCAAGTGAAGAGCTGGCGCATCTGGCGACGGATCTGCAGGGCATGGTGGCGCAGTTTAAGGTGTAGGTACGACTTCAGTCGTACCACCGGGATTGATGGTTTTAATTTAATACCAGCGATCCAGTAAGCTGGGCGACATTACTCACACCGTGGCGTTGCAGGTAGTCAGCAATGCCACGGTTAATCTTCGGGCAGATCAACGGATCATAAAAAAGTGCCGTGCCAATACCGATAGCCGACGCCCCGGCAATTAGAAATTCCAGCGCATCCTCCGCTGAGTTGATACCACCCTGACCAATGATCGGAATGCTGTGTTCACGGCAAACCTGATATACCTGATGTACCTTGAGCAAGGCTACCGGTTTGATTGCAGGCCCCGACAGGCCACCCTGATTATTACCAATGATGGGCTGGCGTGATTCTATATCAATCGACATTCCCATTAAGGTGTTAATTACTGCAAAGGCATCGCTACCCGCCTCGATGCAGCGTCGTGCATTTTCGGCAATGTCGGTTTGATTGGGCGAGAGCTTGGTGATCAGGGGCTTGTTCGTTACTGCGCGTACGGCGGTGACCACGCGCGCCGACATAGCGGGATCATTACCAAAGGCCATGCCACCCTCTTTGACATTGGGGCAGGAGATGTTGATCTCGAGGGCATCAATATCGGAATCATCAAAGCGTCGTGCCACGTCTACATATTCTTCGATTGTCGAGCCGGATACATTGGCGATAAAACGGGTCTCGGTAAAATCCAGCTTCGGCAGTATGTTGTTAACTACCGCATCAACACCGGGGTTTTGCAGGCCAATGGCATTGATCATGCCCATCGGGGTTTCACAAACGCGATGCGGTGGATTCCCCAACCGCGCTTCCCCGGTGGTGCCTTTCAGGCAAATGGCACCGACATCGGTATTGGAAAACCCCTTGATGCGGGTGTATTCCTCGCCAAAACCGACGCAGCCGGAAAGCAGGACGATGGGGGAGTCAAAGCGCATGCCGCAGAAGTTGGTGGCGAGTAGATTTTTTTCGTCGTTGTTCATAGGCGGTTAAGATACAAGATACAAGATATAAGATACAAGGGAAAACCGGAGGTCGAGCTTGTATCTTTCCCCTTGTATCTTGTATCTTCTTTCCAATGTTCCACATTGTTTTATTCGAGCCAGAAATCCCACCTAATACCGGCAATATTATTCGCCTGTGTGCCAACACGGGTGCGCACCTGCATTTAATCAAGCCATTAGGTTTTGCACTGGATGACAAGCGCCTCAGGCGCGCCGGGCTGGACTACCATGAGTTTGCCAATCTGCAAGTACATGCTTCGTTGAAGGCGTTTGTCGCCAACGTTGAACCGGGGCGCTTGTTTGGTTTTTCCACTCATGCGCAGCGCAATGCCTTTGCGGTGAACTATCAGGAAAATGATGCTTTCCTGTTTGGTCCGGAAACCCGGGGGCTGTCGGCGGAGATTAAAGAGGAGTTAGGGGAGAACCTTTTACGCCTGCCCATGCGCCCGGATAATCGCAGTCTGAATCTGGCCAATAGCGTGGCGGTGGTGGTCTATGAGGCCTGGCGGCAACAGGGGTTTGCGGGCAGCGAGTAAGCCTGCGATTTGGTGGGCGATGCCCACCCTACTTATTTTCTTACCTTTGCTATCGCCCGGCAGCGTTGCTGATGCAGGGCATCGGCGATGGCCTTGCCCTTGAGACCCTGTTTTAAAAACACGTCAACCTTGATTGCGGCGGCGGCCTGATAGGTGTCACGAAACAGTTGCGGTTGTTCAAACTCGACATCTTCAAAGCCGGTGCGACCGCGAGAGTCAGCTTCACAGGTGAGCAGGAACTGCTCGAAACGCTCGGGGCGACGAAAGGCATCCAGCGCTTCGAGCGTTTCCAGCGCGGTGGCGGGACGGAGTTCGGCAATGCGGTGGTAATGCAGATGATAGCGGGCGACCAGACGCGCCAGTTGCCGATATTCTTTTGGTACTCTAAGGCGGCGGCAAAGTGTTTCGACCAGCGCCGCGCCGCGTGCTTCATGGCCGATATGTCGCGGCAGTTGATCGGCGGGAGTGGTGCCCTTGCCCAGATCATGCAGCAGGGCAGCAAAACGAACTTTGGTTTCTTTCGATAAGCGGGCGGCCTGTTCCAGCACCATCAGGGTGTGAATACCGGTATCTATTTCGGGGTGATGTTTTTCTGGCTGGGGTATGCCGAACAGGCGATCAATTTCCGGGAACAATACCGCCAGTGCGCCGCAGTCGCGCAGTACCTGAATAAATACCGCTGGCCGATCCTCATCCAGTGCGCGGCGCATTTCTGCCCATACCCGCTCAGGTACCAGTGCTGCTACCTCACCGTTGTCTACCATCTCGCGCATCAATTGCTGGGTTTCCTCGGCCACGGTGAAACCTAGTCCGGCAAAACGGGCGGCGAAACGGGCGATGCGCAGGATGCGTACTGGATCTTCGACAAAGGCGGGGGAAACGTGGCGCAGCAGACGCCGGTCGAGATCCTGCTGGCCGTCGAAAGGATCGATAATCTCACCGCTGGCAGATTCGGCCATGGCGTTAATAGTGAGATCCCGGCGCGCCAGATCCTGTTCCAGACTGACCTCGGCTGAGGCGTGAAACTGGAAGCCGGTGTAGCCGGGGGCGGTTTTGCGTTCGGTGCGCGCCAGCGCGTATTCCTCGTGAGTCTGTGGGTGCAGGAATACTGGGAAATCTTTTCCTACCGGGCGAAAGCCAGCGTCAAGCAGGGCTTCGGGGCTGGCCCCGATCACCACCCAGTCATGATCCTTGATTGGCAGGCCAAGCAGACGATCACGCACACAGCCGCCAACCTGCCAGACTTCAAATTGCTCAGCGGGGTTCATTGTGGCGTTGTTGGCGCAGGCTATCATTGCGACGGTTCTTATTTTGATGCAGCAGGTAGGCGGGAACAATACTTTCCATGCTGCTGGGGTTAATGCCGAAATGCAGCTGTAGATCATGGCCACTTTTTGGACAGACACTGTCAGTCTGTAACGAGCGGAAATTATCTTTTGAGAACGGCTTGCCGGGAACGTATTCGAGCAGATTGGCCTGTAAGCGGGAGAGCGTATCCCCCAGCGGGTTAACGATGCGCCCCAGTTGCAACGTCTGGTTCACGTATTCCACAATTTCCTGCAGGCTGTAATGATAAGGTCCGCAGAGATCATAGCGCTGGCCAAAGCTGGCCTGTAGATCAAGGCTGTCAGCAAAGGCCTGAGCCACATCACCCACATAGACGGGGGCAAGTCGGCTGTAACCACAGGCTAGTGGTAAAAATAGCGGGGTAACTTTTAAGATACTGGCAAAGCGGTTGGTGAAGCTATCACCCGCGCCAAAGATCACCGAGGGTCGAAAGCAGGTCGTATCGATGTCTTTTGCCTGCATAACCAGTTGCTCGGCTTCGCCCTTGCTACGTAGATAGTGGCTGTTAGCGTTGGGATCTGCGTTCAGGGCGCTCATGTGTAGCAGGCGGTGGACGCCGCGATCTTCACAGGCATGAAGGATGTTTCGAGTTAGCTCGACATGGGCATGATGGAAGCCTTTGCCATTGTCGCGCCGCTCATTGAGGATGCCGACCAGATTGATCACCGCATCGACACCACTAAGCTGCTGACGCAGGCTAACAATGTCATGGACGTTTGCCTTGATGAGTTCGACCCCCGCGAGCATGGCTAGATCCCGGTGACGTTGAGGATGGCGGCTGAGGACGCGGATTTGGCGTCCCTGTTTCGAGAGCAGAGAAAGTAGCTGACGACCTACAAAACCGGTACCGCCCAGTAGACAGAGAGTATTTCTTATCATGGTGTTTCTGGCTCCGGCTGTAAAATACTGATGCGCGAAGTATAGAGGAAAATGTGTCTGAACAGTATTGTGGTAAATCCAGACACAACATGCAATCTGCCGTCTATACTATTCATAATTATAAATATTTTTGGATTTTTTCAGTGCTAAGGAGAGAGCATGAGTTTTAAGGTTATAAACCCGGCTACTGGGGAACAGATCAATGAGATGCCAGCCTGGAATGAGGCTGAAATTGAATCCGCGCTGGCGCAGGTTGCTGCTGCTACTCCCGCCTGGGCAGCCACACCGATGGCGGAGCGCTGTGCCTTGATGCATCAGGCCGGTGAAGTCTTGCGCCAGAATCGGGATCGCTATGCCACTATGATCACGCAGGAAATGGGCAAGTTGATCAAGGATGCGCGAGCGGAAGTAGAGAAATGCGCGGGTGTCTGTGATTTCTACGCTGAGAAAGGCCCGGAATTTCTGGCGGATGAAAAGTTGATCTCGGATGCCAGCGAAAGTTATGTCGCGCATTTGCCACTGGGCACGGTGTTGGCGGTGATGCCCTGGAATTATCCGTTCTGGCAGGTGATGCGGTTTGCCGCTCCGGCACTGGTGGCAGGCAATACCGGGCTACTCAAGCATGCCTCCAACGTCCCCGCTTCAGCCCTGGCACTGGAAGAGGTGTTCACCACGGCAGGCTTCCCTGCCGGGGTATTTCGTAGCCTGATGATTCGAGCCTCGCAGGTGCAAAAAGTCATTGAAGATCCCCGCGTGCATGCGGTGACCTTAACCGGTAGTGAGCCAGCGGGTCGGCAGGTGGCGGCCACGGCTGGAGGGGTGTTGAAAAAATGCGTGTTGGAACTGGGTGGTTCGGATGCCTTTATCGTACTCGAAGATGCCGATCTGGATGAAGCGGCAAAATGGGCGCTGGCCTCGCGTTTTCTCAATAGCGGCCAGAGCTGTATTGCCGCCAAGCGCTTTATTTTGGTCGATGCCATTGCCGAAGATTTTCTAACCCGCTTTAAGGCCGGAGTGGAAGCCCTGCAAGCGGGTGATCCAATGGACGAGGCAACCACCTTTGCACCGATGGCGCGTGAGGATTTGCGCAATGAGTTGCATGCGCAGGTAACCGAGTCGATTTCAGCGGGGGCGCTGGCGCTGACCGGCTGCCAGCCCCTGGATAGACCAGGAGCCTACTATGCTGCTTCAATTCTGGATCGGGTGGAGCCGGGTGTGGCGGCGTATCATCAGGAGTTATTTGGTCCGGTGGCGATTGTGATTCGTGCGCGGGATGAGGATGACGCCCTGCGCATTGCCAATGATACTTCCTATGGTCTGGGTGGCAGCGTCTGGACAAGAGACAGTCAGCGTGGTGCGGCACTGGCGCGGCGAGTGGAATCTGGCTGCACCTTCGTCAACGGTATGGTGAAAAGTGATCCACGCTTGCCCTTTGGCGGCATCAAGAACTCGGGCTATGGTCGTGAGCTGTCGCGTCACGGGATTCAGGAGTTTGTGAATGCCAAAACTATCTGGGTGAAATAAACCGGATCAAATGGCGTTCACCGGGATTGGAATTCTCCTGCTGCTGGGTGTAGTCGGCGGGCGGGTTATTGTTCCCGTACTGGCCTGAAATTATTATGCATATGGCGGTCGCCACATCGTTGGCGAGCATCGTTCCTACCTCACAGTCTTCTCTACGCGCGCCTCACAAAACTAAACTTCCCCGCAGCAAGCAGCAGGGAATTTAACCCATAGAGATTAAAACAGATATTCGCGCTATTTCTATCTGTGATGGGGTTGTTGTGGTTAAGCCGATAGTGATGCCAATGCAGAAAACAGTTCTGAAAATCGATGAAAATTTTTTAGATTCAGGGTATATACTTATACCTCAGTACGCTTAAGGAGTCCCCTGTATGCCAGCTAAAAGTTTGCGCTTTATGGTGTCTTATCACATTTTGCCGATGCTATTTTTGTCCAGCCTTTCATTTGCCTCGCTTGCCCATGATCATGAAACAGTCTCGCCGGGGCAGGGCAAGATTGTCGGCGGTGGTGCGCATTTTGCCTGGGTTATTTTTCATGAGTTGAAACCGGATCTGGAAAAGTTGCTGGACAGAGAGATCGATCTATACGGCAAGGATTCAGCGCTGGGTCTGGGTTGTAATGCGGGTATCAAGAATGCCATGCAAAATAGTGCGGGGCATGAGACGTTTGGCTTTGTCTGTTGTGAGCTGGCAGAAAAGGAAATCAGAGAAAAGAAGTTGAATGTGCATCCACTGGCGCAGGAGCCGTTACTGATCCTGGTAAACCAGTCTAATCCGATTGAAAATTTGAGCAGTAAGCAGGCGCGGGATATTTTTCGCGGCAAGATTCGCAACTGGTCAGAGGTGGGGGGAGATGACAAGCCCATCGTGGTCATTACTCGTCTGCATTGCAAGGCCAGGCCGGGTCACTGGAAGCGCATTTTGCCCGAGGCAAAACTGTTTCGAGAAGACAGACTGAATGTAAAGGCGGCTGATGACATGGTCAGGAAGGTCAGTGATTTTAGTGGCGCTATCGGACACACGGGTGCAACCTGGGGATTTGAGTCGAAAGATAAAATTAAGCCGATCAAGATAGATGGCTATGCGCCAACGGCAAAAAACATTAAGGCGGGAAACTATCCTTTTTATCGAACCCTGTCTGCGGTAACCATCAACAGTGCATCAACGGATGTGATGAAATTGATCAAGGAAGTTCATCATGGCGAGGCGTTTAACCGATTAGCAAAAAAATATGAACTCCTGCCCTTGAACAGTAGCAAGCACTGATACATGTTGTTCTCAAGCTATCGCGCCAAGTTACTGGTTTACACCGTCGGCATGATGGTGTTGCTCGCAGGATCTTTGATTTATACCTATAGCTATGTGCGCAATATTTTGATGGAAGAAGATAATTTCCATATCGAAAGTCTGGCGCAGATTTTCCATCGTGAGATGGAAGCAGAAAAAACAGAATACCAGCGCTATGCGGATATTGTTGCTGAAGACCTGCGCATCAAGGAATACATGTTTGTTATCGTTGGTATTGGTAGTGAATCTCAGCCACTGAATGATATCTATGAGCGTCACTTTGGTTGGCTACCCATTAATCGTTACGTGGTGGTGTCACGGGACAAAGGCGAGATACTGGTTGGTCGAGAACATGCGGATCTAGGTAAAACAGTGCTGGCGATTTTAGAGGATAACAATCGTGGCACCTTTTATACTTATGGTGACTATGGCCTGGAGTTGATTGCAGTTTCACCGATTATTTATCGCGGGCGTCGACTTGGCAGTATTGCGGTCAGCTATCTTATGAATGACGCCTGGTTACTGGAAAACAAACAGAAAAGTGGCGGCGAGTTATTTTTTACCCAGGATAATATTGTGCTGGGTTCATCGGCGGCAAAATATATAGGTCAGAGTTTTAACGTAAAAAATAATCATGTGGTGCTCGAAGACGATATCTTTTTTTCTCGCCTGATTCAGCTTTCACCGCTATATGGCAACATCCCAAAAATCTGGTTCACTTTGCCGGAAACCTCGTTACTACAACGTTTGGAAAAACACCGATTAACAACCTTGATCATTATTATGATCAGCCTGACAATTATTTTATTGTTGGGCGTGACCATTATGCGCAATTTCACCCAGCCATTGTCGCAGTTAGTTAAGCTGGCGGGAGAAGTGGCTGAGGGTAACCTGCCCCGGCTCGACAAGTCAGCAGCTAAAAATGAAATCACCGAACTATCTAATCAGTTTGCCGACATGCTACAGGCGTTACGGGAACAGCAGGAAGAAATCAAGATTGTGCATGCAGAGCTGGAGAAATCAGCTATTACCGATAGTCTGACCGGTCTCTATAATCGTCGTTATCTGAATGATATTTTTCCAAAACTTATTGCCCAGGCTGGGCGCGGCGGTCAGCAACTATATGCATTATTGATTGATCTGGACAAGTTCAAAAATATTAATGATACCTATGGTCATATTTGTGGTGATCTGTGTTTGCAGGATTTTTCTGATAGCCTCAGGCAGGTTTCACGCGCTAACGACTACCTGTTTCGGATGGGCGGAGAAGAGTTTCTGGTACTGGTATTGAGTGATGATACCAAGGGCATTGTCGCTTTGAGTGAAAAAATAAGGTTGGCAATAGAAAGTCTTGAAGTGAGTTGTAATGGTCTGCTAGTTAACTTCACTATTAGTTGCGGCATAAGTTATGCGCAGACAGGTGAATCAATAGATGAAAATCTCAACACCATGCTAAGTCTCGCGGATGCCGCACTTTACCGCGCCAAGGAAGAAGGCCGTAACCGGGTCAGGGTGGATGAGAAAATTAAGGTGTGAAACAGAGACAAGGAGAAATATAAAAGATACAGCAGTGAGAACTGCCGTATTTCCTCCGCTGCTTACAGCGTAAGCCTAATTGTAGGTTCGACTTCAGTCGTACTGGTGCTGGTACGACTGAAGTCGAACCTACAATAATAGATAGCCCGTCCGTTTGCAGCGGGGAAATTTATTCTTTCCTCAATATCTAAACAGTCAAACGCCGGTAAATATCAGCCACTTTCAATGGCAGTTGATGCACTTCATCAATAACGGTATAGGCCGCCGATCCATACATATGTGGAAGATAGTCACGCGCCTGCTCATCGATAGTAATGCAATAAGGATGAATGCCGTCACGCCGCGCTTCAATTAATGCGCGACGCGTATCTTCGATGCCATAGTCGCCTCGATAACTATCATAGTCATCGGGTTTACCATCCGAGAGTGTAATCAGCATACGGGTGCGCGCATCGACCCGATTCAATATTTTAGTCAGGTGGCGAATAGCAAAACCCATGCGCGTATAGTCTTTGGCTTCAATGCCGCTGATGCGAGCTTTGATCTCATCATTGTAGGCTTCTGAAAATTCCTTGATACGGTAAATTTCACAACGTTTGCGCGCCATACCGGAAAAGCCGTAAATGGCATAGCGATCACCAAGGCTTTCCAGTGCCTCACAAAGTAAAATTAAGGATTCACGTTCGGCGTCGTTGATCCAGCCCTTGGTAGAACCACTCATATCAACCATAAAGATCACGGCGATGTTGCGTTCAGTCCGATGCATGCGGGTGAACAGACGTTCAGACAATTCACTCCCATCACGAGCATCGGCTAGTGCCTCGACCAGCGCGTCGATATCAATGCCATCACCGTCACTCTGGCGTTTTAGCAGTCGATCTTCATCGCGCATGGCTTCGAAGGTTTTACGTAAATGTTTAATCAGGCCGCTATGTTTTTTCAGGGTAAGATTTACAAAATCATCGTAAACGGGATCAATTGATTTTTCGCGAACTGCGCACCAGTTTTTACGATAGTGCTGACGGCGGTAATCCCATTCGTTATAGAGAGATGCACCTTCTTCGTGATAGGGGCCTTTCCAGACATCATCCGGATCTTTTTCACTATCTTCAAACAGGGCGGGATCGTATTCACCTGCTCCGGCAGGAACAAGATGTTCATCCGGTATTTCACCGAAGTCAAGAATGATGGAGGAGCTTAATGCTTTGATTTCATCGGGGGGCGCGATGGCTTGATCGTCAAGCCGAATTTCAAGCGGCATAGCGTGATCTGGGTCGGCATCGGGATTGTATTTGCTTTCCAGTTTGCCCGGCGTGGTCTTGTTCTGGTTTAGCTCATTTTCAAGTTTGGCCAGCGCCAGACGTAGCAGCGCTTTTTCTTTTTCCATGCGTTGTGTCATCACGATGTAAACCAGCTCAGGTTTAAATGCACTATGAAAACAGGACGCCGGGGGCGGTGTCAGGGTATCGAGATTATCGTGGGCAAGTTGCAGACAGTCTTCGGCGGTCTTATTTTTATCCGCCAATGTCTGTGCCAGTTGTTGCCAGCGTGGATTGAGGCGATCAGGTTCAAGCCGATTTTGAATTGCTCGCATGTTGCGATAAAGGCCGGGCAGTTCACGCGCAATGCAGGCTTGCAAACGCAGATTTTCCAGTGCCTGGTAGAGATTTAGCAGGCGATCTGGATTAGTCTGTTGTTCGAGCGCCTGCTTTAGTGACAGGGGAAAACTGGCAAAGCGTACCTGTGCCCAGAGCATCACCAGCAAACTTTTATAAAAAACAAAGTTATCTTTGGGTGTATCCAGCTGAGCAATCACCGGCGGCAGGAAGAGGGTTTGTGTGTCGGTAAAGCTATCAGGTGATTCTTTAAGTTCAAGTTTGCGCCCGGATAAACCGTGAACAAAATGCAGCAGGATAGTCGCATGTTCGTTAAAGCTGGCACCGGTGCGGCGCTCGTGACTACGTTTGATAAATTCACGCACGTCGCGAATAACCGCGAGGGCAGAATGCAGGCCTGATTGATCATAGACATCCATGGCATGCATTGCCCAGGCTTCGATAATTTGTCTGTCCATATGATCCAGCAGCGGCACGGCCTGCTCGATGAATTGCCAGGCGAGCTGAATGTTGGTGCTGGCAACACATTTTACCCAGTGCAGGATATACGCTTGTTCGGCCTGACTCAGGCTCGCCAGTGTCTGCGCGTGTGCCTCTGTTTTGAGAAAGGAAAACTCCACATCAAGATAATCATCCAGACGTAGGCGGATTTCTTCTTCACTGAGTAGGTACGGCTTCAGCCGTACCTGTTCGCCTGAATGCGAACCTACATTGTAACGGGAAGATTCATTCGACATCAGAACAGCGAGGATGAAAGCTCATCAATGGCACTGAGCATTTCGTGATCATCGGTCAGTGCCTGGGCGATGGCACAGTGGCAGGCGCTGACCGGAGAGATGCCGTCATGCATCAGGCGGGCGGCATGCACCAGCAGACGGGTGCTGGCACCTTCTTCCAGCCCACTGCCTTTGAGATTGCGGGTCATGTGGGCAAACTTTACCAGTTGTTCGGCCACGGTCATTTCAATACCCGTTTCCGTCGCCACAATACGGGTTTCCAGGGCGGCATCGGGGTAGTCGAATTCAAGAGCGACAAAGCGCTGGCGGGTACTCTGTTTGAGATCCTTGAGCACACTCTGGTAGCCGGGATTGTAGGACACGGCCAGACAGAACTCCGCGGAGGCCTGTAATAACTCGCCCAGCTTTTCCATCGGCAGCACGCGCCGATCATCGGCCAGGGGATGAATCACCACCATAGTATCCTTGCGCGCTTCGACGATTTCATCCAGATAGCAAATAGCGCCGCTACGTACCGCACGCGCCAGGGGGCCATCGACCCAGACGGTTTCCCCGCCGCTGATTAAATAGCGCCCTACCAGATCGGAGGCGGTGAGATCGTCATGGCAGGAGACGGTGATCAGGGGGCGTTTAAGCCGCCAGGCCATGTATTCCATGAACCGGGTTTTGCCGCAGCCGGTGGGTCCTTTGAGCAGGACGGGCAGCTTCTGTTTCCAGGCGGCCTGAAAAATTGCGATCTCTTCGCCTACGGCCTGGTAAAAAGGTTCTTTTTCGATGAAATAGTCTTCAGTTGAATCTGTTTTAGTGATCATGATGCCGAAATGTTGAGTGATTAGCTGGGTTATGATTGTACTTTATTCGCGCCTCCCGGAGTATAGGCTATGACTAATCGGGTATAGGGTTAGAGGCAAGCAGGATATAAAATGCTGCTCAATTATTAGTCGTTCGCACAATTGGCGACAGGGTGAGGAAATAAATACCATGTTATATACAAGAATATTGACGTTGTTGGGCGCGATGGTGCTGCTTGCGGCCTGCGGTGGTGGCAATGTGGCGGTTAACCCGACACTGAGTTCGGCTGATGCGCAGGCGCTGGAAGTCGCGGGTCTGAATGGCATCTGGACAGGTGACTACTCGGATGGCGCAGGCAAAACCTGCACCGATGTTCAGGGGCTGATTTACAATGGCAGCGTCTATGCTATTTCTGAAAACTGCGATGTGGTTCTGACCGGCACGCTTAGCATTAGTGGCGATGTGGCTAGCATCGAGTTTGATCTATTCGCCGTTGATGGTAGCAGCAGTGGCCAGTCCAGTTTTAGCGGCAGTTATACGTTGCAAAGCCAGCTTAACGGTAGCATGAATAGTGGTGCCAGCCTGAATCTGAGTTACAACATTATTTATGAAAATGATTCAGCGATTGCATTAGTTGAAGGTACCTGGAGTGATCGGAGTATTACTATAAGAGTGGATGCGGGTGGCAATATTTCGGGTGCGGATCTCAGCAACTGCACGTATGGCGGCAACATTAGCATTATCGATGCGAACTATAATCTCTATGCGGTGAGTGTGAATGTTAATGACTTCAACGGTAGCTGTTCATCCGCAGGAAATTATCTGGGCGTGGTATCGGTGACAGACGGTGTCAATGCAAACATGACCATGCTGGTGGGTAATGATCTGAGTATTTTCTTTGCCGGACTCAGCAAGGTCGCAGGACCGAATTAGCGTTTAGTCTAGCGCTATCGCAGATAAAAAAAGCCGCCCGAAAGGGCGGCTTTTTTTATGCATGAATGTAACAAAATCTAATCAGATAATAATTTTCTCACCGGCTTTGATAGCAAAGTGCTTTTCCAGATCAAGATCGCGGATCAGCCTGTCTACTGCGGCCTGACCATGCTCAGTTTGAATTTCATTAAGGATCAGCATGGCACTGTTGCGGTTATACCCGCTGCTCAGGCCAATTTGTATACTTAATAATTCGTGTGCGCGATCAATAGTCATAAGAAAAATAAATCTTCCCGCCGCAAACGACCGGGGATCAGTTATTGTAGGTTCGACTTCAGTTGTACCAATACGACCGAAGTCGAACCTACAGAGATTAAAGCGACGTTACTTGCCTAGATTTTAAAGTCAGCCAGTTTTTTACGCACACCCACATTCTTCAAGGTCACATATTTTGGCATGCCATCCTTATAAGGCGGGTAATCTTCGCCCTTGATCAGCGGCTCCAGATAGGTGCGGCATTTAGCGGTAATACCAAAGCCATCTTTACTGATGAAGTTAGCTGGCATCATTTTCTCAACGTTGGCGACGCGAGACAGAGGCGCTTTACCCACTGTCCATTTGTACGGTTTGTTGGAAGTCCGCTTGATGGTCGGCATGATCGCATTGTCGCCCTTGATGGCGAACTGCACAGCCGCTTTGCCCATGGCATAGGCCTGATCGACGTCGGTTTTTGAAGCAATGTGACGCGCAGCGCGTTGCAGATAATCAGCAACCGCCCAGTGGTATTTCAGGCCGAGTTCTTTTTGAATCATTTCAGCAACAACTGGAGCAGCACCACCAAGTTGGCTGTGGCCGAAGGCATCTTTCAGACCGGTTTCAGCGAGGAAGCGACCGTCGGGCCAGGAAACACCCTCGGACACTACAACGGAGCAATAACCGTATTCCTTCACTTTATCTTTAACATTGGCGAGGAATTTCTTCTGGTTGAATTTGACTTCAGGGAACAGAATTATAATGGGTAGATCACAGGTATCATCCGTGGCCAGTCCCCCAGCGGCAGCAATCCAGCCTGCGTGACGACCCATGACTTCAAGCACGAAAACCTTGGTTGAGGTTTTGCACATGCTGGCAACATCGAAGCTGGCTTCGCGAGTGGACACAGCGATGTACTTGGCAACCGAGCCAAAGCCGGGGCAGTTGTCAGTAATTGGCAGATCGTTATCAACTGTCTTCGGCACATGAATGGCCTGAATCGGATAGCCCATTTTTTTCGACAGCTGGGAAATTTTATGGCAGGTATCAGCAGAATCACCACCACCGTTATAAAAGAAGTAACCGATATTATGGGCTTCGAAAACTTCGATCAAACGTTCATATTCACGCTGGTTATCTTCCAGACTTTTCAATTTAAAACGGCAGGAACCAAATGCGCCGGAAGGCGTGTGGCGTAATGCCTTAATGGCAGCAGCAGAATCTTTGCTGGTATCGATCAGATCTTCGGTCAGTGCGCCGATGATGCCGTTACGACCGGCGTAGACTTTACCAATTTTATCTTTGTGTTTGCGTGCCGTTTCAATAAGGCCACAGGCACTGGCGTTAATGACAGCGGTGACGCCGCCGGACTGCGCGTAAAACGCATTCATCGGTTTTGCTTTTACTTTTGCCTTCTTTTTCTTTACAGCCATGGAATTTCTCCCTTTCTGGTTAATTTTAAAAATGTAGGTGTCTTAATAAATCGCCGAGTAAAAAAACGAAACCTGCAAAGCAGGTTTTATTTAGAAATTAGTTATCATCGTTCATGTTTCGATCACGTTCGTGATCGGCCTGCACCTGTAATAGCGTGGTGATGCAGGTAAAAAGATCGTCATAGCGTTCACGGCCAGTACCGAACTGTTCGCGGCCACCATAAAAGAACTGACTGAAATATTCTTCGTCGCCAGTTTTTGCAAGAATGAAATGGCAATCACCGTATTCCCAGTAATGTGCGGGGCAGTCAGTCAGTTCACGATCATCAGGATAAATACGCAGCTCGACATCAACTAAATTGGTGTCTACGTTTTTGCTATAGCGTTCACGCAGGGTGTCGTGGACAAGTTTAGTTTCGTTATCGGTAAAATCAGGAATGGAGCTCATAAGGTTAGATCTTTTATATCAAGTGATTTTGCAGGCTGGCAAGGATACTCGATTAGCGCAAAAATTACTATTTTTACGCGCTATACGCTGCGGCCTGTAGGTACGGCTTCAGCCGTACAGGTTCGCCTGAAGGCGAACCTACAGAGTTAACCGCTGAACCCGAGCAGCCAGTCGATCCAGATCGCTGCGCAGGGTATCGACCTCGGCGATAAATTGTGAAAGCTCGGCGGCCTCGGGCAGCAGCTCGCTTTCCTGCTGCATAAATTCGCTGCCATCACGGCCAAGTGTGTCGAAAGCCTGTTGCCACCACTGCCCCACTTCGCGGACTACATTACCGGCCTTGTGAGCAAAAATATCGCCAGTGAGACGGGATAGCTGTTCTTCCCAGTCGAGATCCAGACCATCGAGTATCTGCCTGAAACGCTGGCCCAGCTCGACATCACCGCGAATCAGCACGTCACCGGCGAACAGGACTTCGCTGGCATCCGGGCAGTCGAGTTTGCCGCCGCCCACTTTGGCGGCCAAGGACATTTTTGCCAGCGCCAGCGGTGTGCCGGAAAGTGTGGTGTCAGCTTCACCGCCGTATTGGCTGAGTAGCTCAATGCCATCTTCGCCCGGCAACATATACAGGCTTAACAGAGGCGTGCCGGGACTGGATTCCAGTTCGATGGCGATCACCTTGCCAGTGAGCGCGGCCAGTTTTTTTTGGCTGGGCGGATCCAGCGCAATCACACGATTAAGGGCTGTTTCGATTGCGCCAGTCAGGGCGATGAAAATTTCAGCGCGCAGACTCATTCACAGCGTTCCATGAGTTCCTGCAACGACAGGTTAGCGTAGTCATCGGGATCATGCAGCACCAGAGTCCCGGCCAGTTTGTCATGTAGACCCTGTTTGCGCTTATCTATCGCCATCCATAGAAAACCCAGATAGACCGGCAGGGCGGAAAGGATATAAGCAGCTGCGCGAATGACAGCGCCGCGCCAGGAAAGTTGTTCCAGTGTTCGTGCATCCACCACCCGGCAGTCGAGCAGTATTTTTCCGGGTGTCGCACCCAGTCGTCGCCAGAGCATGATCAGAATTAAAAAAGGCAGAAGTTTGCTGAGCAGTAGATCGGCGCTGCCATAGCTCTCAAAAAAGCTGTCGGCCTCGGCTAACCAGAGAAAGTAGCCTCGACCGTAAACAAGATACAGCACCGGTGTTAGCAGTGCCGAGAGCAGCAGGTAGTCAATAAAAAAGGCCAGCAGTCTACGCCAGAAACCAGCATAGCGTATGGGCGCGATCATAATTTATAACCGCGATGCAGGGCGACAATTCCGGCGCTGAGATTATGGTAGTCGCAGCGCTCGAAGCCCGCGTCTTCCATCATCGTCTTGAGCGTGTCCTGATCGGGATGTTTACGAATGGATTCAGCGAGATAGGTGTAGCTGTCTGAATCATTGGTAATCAGTTTGCCGATTAACGGTAACAGTTTGAAGGAGTAGGCATCGTACAACGGGTTCAACGGTTTGATTACCGGCTTTGAAAATTCCAGCACCATCAACTGACCACCGGGTTTCAATACTCGCAGCATGGAACGTAAAGCCGCATCCTTATCGGTCACATTGCGCAGGCCAAAGGCCATGGTGATCAGATCAAAATGATTATCGGGAAAAGGCAGGCACTCGGCATTGGCCTGCACGTATTTTACGTTCCCGGCAATGCCGCGATCCGTCAGACGTTCCCGCCCCACCTTGATCATCGAATCATTAATATCGGCCAGCACCACTTGACCGTCCGCGCCGACCATGCGTGAGAAACGCGCAGTGAGATCGCCGGTGCCACCCGCCAGATCCAGCACCTGCTGACCTGTGCGCACGCCGCTGAGTTCGATAGTGTAACGCTTCCAGATGCGATGCACGCCGAGAGACATCAGATCATTCATGACGTCGTATTTATCCGCGACCGAATGAAACACCCCCGCAACCTTGCGAACCTTCTCCTCATAGGGAACGTCAGTAAAACCGAAGTGGGTTGTTTTATCTTTCATATTCAGAAGTGTCCACCGGCTGTCTTGTTTCGGAGCCGCAATCGTAGTAAAAACCATAAAAAGGTATGGATATTTGCACCATTATAACAATAAACCCGGCAAGTGAGGAGAAATGCGGTGAATCGCGCCGAACGTATCTATCGATTGCATGCTGAACTCAAAGCTTCCCGACGCGTTGTCAGTTTACAGACACTGATCGCCAAATTAGAGGTTTCTCGGGCAACGCTGGTGCGTGATATCGCCTATATGCGTGGTTTTATGGGAGCACCGATTAAATATGATCGCAGCGCCAATGGCTACCACTATGACCCCGCCGCCAACGACTTTGAATTGCCCGGGCTCTGGTTCAATGAATCCGAACTTTATGCCTTGCTGGCCACAGAACAACTTCTGGAAGCAGTGCAGCCCGGTTTTCTTTCGCCCTGGCTCGGGCCTCTGAAAAGCCGCATCCGCAAACTACTGGAGTACGGCGGCCATCATCGTGAGATGGTGACTTCTCGCATTCGACTCCAGCCAATGGCGCAACGTTCCGTCAGGCAGGAGCTATTTGGACTGGTGGCTGGTGCAGTATTGGAAGAGCGCAGACTGGATATCGAATATCGTGGCCGACAACGTGCTAAAACCACACAACGGCGGGTTCACCCCTATCGTCTTCTGCATTATAGAGACAACTGGTATCTGATTGCCTGGTGCGAACAGGCCGATGATTACCGTACTTTTTCACTTGATCGAATTTTGAATGTCTGTGTGCTTGAAGAGGTGCCGCAAAAAATCGATGAAAAGCAGTTACGGCGCTACATTTCCGCCAGCTTTGGTATTTTTTCGGGTGAAGCAAAACATTGGGCGGTACTGCGCTTTACCGCCCAGCGTGCCGAGTGGGTTGCGGATGAACAGTGGCATCCGGATCAAATTGGCCAATGGAAAGGCGGCCAATACGAATTGCAGATCCCCTACTCCGATGAGCGTGAACTGCTAATGGAAATACTCAAATACGGTTCTGATGTGGAAGTTATTGCTCCAAAAGCACTACGCCAAAAAGCCGTGCAATCTTTGCAGCAAGCTCTACAGAAATATCAGACAGAAAAATAAAGACGCAGGTTGCGGCTGAGCAAAGCGAAGCCCAACAATCTATTTCCAGACAGGCCGATGGAATGAAAATGACATTATTTCACCTAAATTTCCCACAGGCTCACTCTCTGAGCCAGCGGCTGTGATACAAAAGAGGGAAGTCAAAAAAAGGAACGTTCAGCATGTCACGCC
>CAZIJT010000019.1:0-29465 GCA_964539595.1 uncultured Thiohalophilus sp.
ACCTGCATTGCCCGCAAGCCCCGCTGTGGTTCCTGTATGATTGAAGATCTGTGCGAATTCAAACATAAAAATATCGAATAAAAATCGACAATGACAACACTCTTACAGGAAATTTTCACAGGTATCATCTGCGCCTTTTTATTTGTCAGCGTCTCCTATTTTATTAACCGGCGTCTGAGTGGTGATAGCTTTAGAGTTGATGCTTACCTGCTTGCCATATATGCGGTTACCGTTTTCTGCATGGCTATTATTTTTGAAGTCATTATCAATAATTTATATCATTACTTTATTGGTGAAAATTTGTGGGAATATCACGTCATGCCCATTTATGGCCGGGATGTTTCTCTGCTCGCGCCGCTACTTTGGTCAGCCTACGGTATCCACCTCTACTTCATCGAGCAGACCTATCGAAAACGCCTGCCACAATTCATGCGCAATAAAAAAGGCCATGCTCTGTTGCATGGCTTAGATGCTCCTCTGGTATTTGAGGTCAGCGGTAATTTAATTTTCCTTCTATTGATTGGAAAATATTACGCCTACTATCTACCCGGCGATCTATTTCATCTCACTTCGCTACGCGTCATACCTATTTACATGTTCTGTATATTTTTCGGCCTGTTATTATTACACTGGCTGGAAAAACAACCGCGTCACTGGAGTATTCCGAGCACAATATTTAGTCTCGGTATTGGATTTTTATATCTAGCCTGAAAACAGGTCAGTCATTTTGCAGGAGAATACACCGACATGTTTGGTCAGGATAGAAACGCCATGCGCAAAGTTTTTTATGACGCCTGGAAAAAACACCAGTCTGAGGAAAAACTGGATGCGATGGAAACAGTGCTGGTGCAAATTATAAACTTGCACCCTGAGTATCATGCCCTGTTTGAAAATGAAGCTAGCTTAGCCCGCGACTTTTCTGCAACAACCGGTGAAACCAATCCCTTCCTGCACCTGTCCCTGCATCTGGCCATTCAGGAACAGTTATCACTTCAACGCCCCGCGCAACTGCTCGACCTGTACCAGCAGCTGATTAAAAAACATTCCGATGTACATACTGCCGAGCATACAATAATGGAATGCCTGAGTGAAATGATCTGGCAGGCGCAACGCAGCCAGAGCATGGCCGATGAAAATCAATATCTTGCCTGTATCCGCAAAAGCCTCCAGAACAAATAACCTACTATTTTACTTAGGTGGGTTCTGCAATACCTCCCCGTGAATGCCTGTAAAAACCAATGTATTTTTGTGGTTTTTTCTTGACTTAAATCAAGTTTAGCTATTTTTGGCCGATAGCCTCATTGAAAAAGGCTAAAACCCCCTTTAATAATCCTGTTTTTATAATGGTAATTTATGCTCAACAAGAACCAAAAACAAACACACCCCCAAGGAAAATCACCATGAAAAGTTTATTTGCCCCTGCAATACTATTAATGAACCACGTACGCTATCCGGTCAAATTTACCATTATCTTCATCATTGTTATGTTGCCGCTGCTCGCTTTAAGTCTGAATTTAGTCAATTCCATCAGTGACGAGGTAGCCTTCCTCGAACATGAGCGCACCGGTCTCACCTATATAAAAAGCGTACGCCAACCCATCGAACATATTCAACAACACCGAGGGATGACCGCCGCCTACCTCAACGGAGCGACAGAATTTAAAGATCGCATTCTGCAAAAGCGCGGGGTTGTCGACACGAAACTGGCCGAACTCGAACAGATCGATAAAGAACTGGGGGCATCGCTCGACACAGGTAGCATTATCAGCAAGCTGACGCAGCAATGGAATGACATCAAGGCCAACAGCATGAATATGAGTACCGCCGACGCCATCAAAGCACACAGTGCTATGATCTCCGATATGCTCACGCTAATGAGTGGCGTCGCTGATGCCTCAGAAATCACCATGGATCCAAAACTCGACAGCTATTATATGGGCGCAGCGCTGGTATCGAATTTACCTAATATGCTCGAAAACATGGGTCAGGCGCGCGCAGTAGGTTCAGGTGTCGCCGCCAAAGGCAGCTTTGCCAATCAAAAGGTTTACGTCAAACTGGCCGTGCTCTCCCATAATATTAACAACTACTTCGAGAACGTCAGCTCCGGCTTACAGGCAGTCTATGCTGAAAATGCGGGTGTTAGTAAAGCATTAAGTACGCCGACAACATCAAATAATGCCGCCATTCGCGAAATGCAGGCACTATTAAATAGTGAGCTATTAAACAAGGAAAACATCACGGTTAGTGGCGATACCGTCTTCAACAAGGCCACCCGTGCCATTAGCGGTTCCTACAAGCTCTATGATGCACTGGCTCCTGAACTGGATAAATTGTTTGTCGAACGTATCGAGTCAGGCAATACCACTATGGCCATAACCGTTAGCATTGTTGTCGCCGTGCTAGCCCTGGTAGCCTGGCTATTTACCGGCTTTTACTTTTCGGTACGCCAAAGTATTGCCCAGATCAGCGAGGCCACCGATAAACTTTCCGACGGCGATTTGACCGTGCAGGTCAACCTCGACAGCCATGATGAAATGAGCCAGATCGCTGATCGCTTTAACGCCATGGCCGAAAAGTTCAACGCCTTGATCCAGCAGATTATCAGTGCTGCCACCCAGTTAGCCACCGCCTCCGAAGAAGTCTCCTCGGTTGCCACTGAGAGTGCTAGCAATGTGGAACGTCAACGGCATGAAACCGATCAGGTCGCCACCGCCATCAATGAAATGACCGCCACCGTACAGGAAGTTGCCAACAATGCCAGTAGCGCGGCAGGCGCCGCTGCCAATGCCGATAATGAGGCCCGTGGCGGTAAATCTGTGGTTGAAAACACCTCACAGGTCATCGCCCAACTGGCTAGTGAAATTGAAAATGCCTCCAGCGTTATCACCGAAGTCGAACAGGACAGTGAAAGTATTGGCGGCGTGCTGGATGTGATCAAGGGTATTGCCGAGCAAACGAATTTACTCGCCCTGAATGCCGCCATCGAGGCTGCACGCGCCGGTGAACAGGGTCGCGGCTTTGCCGTGGTTGCCGATGAAGTTCGTACTCTGGCCAGCCGCACCCAGGAATCCGCCAGTGAAATCGAAACCATGATCGACAAATTACAAAGTGGCGCACACAATGCCGTCGAGGTGATGGTAAAAAGTAGCGAACAGGCACAGGCCGGTGTCGAACAAGCCAATGAAGCCGCCGAATCATTGAACGCCATTACCCGCGCAGTAGAAACCATCACTGAAATGAATACGCAGATCGCCAGTGCCGCTGAAGAGCAATCGGCTGTATCTGAGGAGATTAATAAAAATGTCACCAGCATTAGTCAAATTTCAGAACAAACTGCCAGTGGCTCAGAACAAACTACCAACGCCGCAGGTGAACTGGCGCAGCTAGCCTCTGATCTGCAAAATCTGGTGGGGCAGTTTAAAATAAGCGCATAAAGCTCAATCAACTACCCGAGCCGTTCTGGCTCGGGTAAATACCGGTTCCAGATACTGACTAGACGGCTAGTTCGGACACACCCGCAAAACGCTCCCACGCTGAACCTTGAACGCAGGTTTTGCGTTCTCTGCATTTTCAAAGCAAACTCTATTTATGATGCTTTCTATTAAATTTTCCCTGTTCACCACCTGCCTGTTATTTACAACTTCAGTCTACGCGCAGGCGCAGGAAGCTGACTGGGAAAAAATAAACGATGATGAGGGTATCACCGTCTATTCTGCTACGGTCGATGGCTCGGACATCATCAAGGTCAAAACCGAGCTCATCATTGCTGCATCAATAGAAACCATTCGCCAAATTCTGGACGACGCCCCCCAGCGTCACCAGTGGGTTCCCTTCCTTGATCATTCCCGGGTTTTGCAGCATTTTGAAAATACTGAACGTCTGGAATACAGCCGCTTTGCCGCCCCCTGGCCCGCATCAGATCGGGATTTTGTTTATCGTATCCGCCTACTGCTGCAAAAAAATAAGCAGCTTATTTTTGAAATGAAGTCTGAATCCAGTTCATTGATGCCCGAACAGCCGGGGATCGTTCGCGCCGAGCTGGTAGAAAGCGTCTACACCCTCACCGCCCTGCAACCGCAACAGACCCGGGTCGAACTGCTCTTTCACGCTGATCCAAAAGGCTGGCTACCGGTCTGGATTATCAATATCATTCAGCGCAGCCTGCCTTTTATGATGCTGAAAAACCTACGCGCCCGGGCTGAAAGCCAGCCCATGTGATAACGTGCCACTATGCACGCCCGCCCTTATAGACAATACCTGCTACTGATTTTTCTGCTGCTATTCCAGTCCAAATCACTACTGGCTCAGTGGTTCGAGCAGGAGCAGGCCATCATGGGCACACCGGTACGGGTGGAGCTGTGGTCAGACGATCCCGCACAGGCTAAAACAGCCATCGCCGCAGTGATGAAAGAAATGCATCGCATCGATGCCCTGATGAGTCCCTTCAAAGCCGAGAGTGAGTTAAGCCGTATTAACCGGGAAGCCGCAAGTCATCCCGTGCAAATCAGCGAGGAATTGTTTCAGCTCATCCAGAAGGCGCAATCCGTTTCAAGCCTGACCGGGGGCGTATTCGACATCAGCTTTGCCAGCGTCGGCGCGCTCTATGACTACCGCAAAGGCATTCATCCCTCCGCAGAGAAAATTCAGGCACTGTTAACCCGCATTAACTATCTAGCGATCAAGCTGGATGCGAAAACCCGCAGCCTGTCTTTCAGCCAGCCGGGGATGCGCATTGATCTGGGAGGAATTGCTAAAGGTTATGCCGTAGATCGGGCAATTTTACTACTACAGCAGGCGGGCATTCACCATGCCCTGGTGAGCGCAGGGGGGGATAGTCGTCTACTCGGCGACCGCCACGGGCGTCCGTGGATGATCGGCATTCGCCATCCGCGCGATACGCCGAAAAAAACCACCGCCGAAAAAGCCCGCACCAGCCCGGTGGTATTACCACTGTCGGACATCGCTATTTCCACCTCGGGCGATTACGAGCGCTACTTCATCCGTGATGGTGTGCGCTACCATCACATCATCAATAGCAAAACCGGTGATGCCGCCCGCGCCAGCCAGAGTGCCACCGTGATTGGCGCGGATGCCAGTATGACCGATGCCTTGTCCACCAGCATATTTATTCTCGGTGCAAAAAAAGGCATCACGCTCATCAACCGTCTGCCCGGCTTTGATGCGGTAGTCATTGACGCAAACGGGCGACTGCATTATTCAGCGGGTCTGACACCCCCCATTCACACTAAGTAATTGTTTTGTGACCATTTCTACAGCATATGCCGCTAAGAGCCGCTAAAGTAGAGAGATACAAAAAATTTTAACTAATCGCCTGCTCGGTAATGGCCAGTTTGGGGTATGTATGTTAATAATATCCATTTCTGTAAATGGATACTTCCATATTCAGCAACACGGGTCAGAGCGCATCAGCAAACATTTATGACGACATCGATAATCCACTAATGATTAAATATAATTTCCTTCTGCTTGCCCTGCTTCTGTCCTTTACCAGTTTGCACGCGGCTGAAAACAAAGCCCCTGGCAACTCAGCGAACAAACAGCCGCGAGCAAAACAATCGCTGGAAACGCGCATTCAGGATCTAAAAAAACAGGTACTGGAACTCAACCGCGATCTATTCCAGTTAGAAGAGGCGCTACTGTTTCCAGCCAATACCCAGTTCACGATTTTCCTGTCCTTTGACATTGGTGACTACTTTAATCTCGATGCCGTGCAGATCAAACTTAACGACAAGATTGTCGCCAATCATCTTTACACCGAACGCGAACTCAATGCGCTCAAACGTGGCGGTACCCAGCGACTGTATCTGGGCAACCTGCCGTCCGGTGAACATGAGCTAGTGGCTTTCTTTACCGGCAAAGGTCCCAGTGGACGAGACTACCGCCGAGGCAGCAGTATCAAACTTAAAAAAGGCAGTGAACCTCAATTCGTGGAATTACAGATCACGGATGATACCCGCCAACAACAACCTGAATTCAAGATCAAAGTATGGGATTAATCCGGCATGATGTTAGTTGCCCAGGGTAGATATAAAACAAAACACTCAGCACTTCATTCCATCAGCCTGCTGCTGATACTGTTGCTGTCCTGTGTATCGCTACGCCCGCTGTCGGCAGAAGTTAGCGAGAATGATGTCATTCATGACCTGCGTTATGGCGAAGCACTCTATTATTTTTATCAGGAAAAATATTTTTCCGCCATCACCCAGTTGATGCGTGCGCAAAAATATAATCCCATTCAAAAGCATGGCGATATGCCAGAAATTCTACTCGGCGGACTCTACCAGAGCTACGGTCTGCGCGATGAGTCACGTCAAATTTTTACTGCACTGCTGAAAAATGATATCGATTACGAAACTCGAGATCAGGCCTGGTACTACCTTGGTAAATCATATTACCAGCGCAGCGAATATGAAAAAGCCAGTCAGGCGCTGAAGCAAATCACCGACACACTACCATCGATTCGCAACGAAGAACGATTCAACTTGCTGGCCAATATCTATCAGCATCAGGGCAAGCCAGAAAAAGCCGTGGAGGTGCTGGAAGATCTCGACAGCGATTCTGTCTGGCGGCACTACGGCCAGTTTAATCTCGGCGTGGCACTGATTAAATCTGGACAGGCCGAACAAGGTCAGGATCTACTTGAAGATAGCGGCGAAATATCAGCCAACAATGATGAGCTGGCCGGGTTAAAAGATCGCGCCAATCTGGCACTGGGCTTTTCCTACATTCAACAACAAAATAGCGAAGATGCGGTCGAATATCTTAAACAAATACGTTTAGTTGGACCGTTCTCCAACAAGGCGCTACTCGGTCTGGGCTGGGCCTATAATCTGGCCGGTGATCACCGTCACGCTCTTTCAGCCTGGCGCGAACTGGCCAAACGTGACGCCATGGATCCCGCGGTGCAAGAAGCCCTGTTAGCCATTCCCTATTCCACGGATACGGTCGGCGCACCGGGACGCGCGTTAACCGAATACGAGGCAGCAATCAAAGTCTATGTGCAGGAACAGCGACGACTGGAAACTGTCATCAAAGCGGTTGAACAGGGAGAAATTGAAAAAATACTGCGCGCCGATAGTCGTGATCTTGAAATTATTACGCCACTGGAAATCAAACAGGCAGCCTCGGCTCACTCACTGCCGTATCTTAGTCATCTACTCGCCAGTTATGAATTTCAGGTTGCCTATAAAAATTATCGCGATCTATTCTACCTTCGACATGTGCTAAAAGGCTGGCAACAACAAATACCAGCTCTACAGACCATGCTCAGTGAACGCAAAAAATCCTGGCAAAAGAAACTCAATCAGCTCAGTACCGATCCGCGTTTACATAAACTTAAACAGCACAGTCAATTACAAAAACAACTAAATAACGAATTCCAGCGAGTCAAACAAAAACAGGATACGCTGGCGCTTGCCACCGACAGCGAGCAGCAACAACTGGCTTTGCTGCATGCTATCAAGAAAAAAATTGATCAGCTTAAGTCTGAGGAAAATCTGGAAAAAGAGATGCAACAGCAGCTGGAAAAATACCAGCTCTATTACGGTCTGCTCTACTGGAAAATCAGCACTGACTATGCACCACGTCTGTGGCAAGCCGAAAAGCAACTGAAGCAACTTGACCTTGCACTGGATAGCACACTTAAAACAAAAGAATCACTGACCCGCAGCTGGAAAGAGGGACCCAAAAGTTTCCGTGGTTATGCCTATCAACTAAAAAGCCGACAGCGAAAAATTAAACATCTAAACATACGCCTTGATGCCTTATTGCGCGCACAAGCTCGACATTTAAAAAAACTGGCACTAACCGAACTTCGTTTGCGTCAGAAAAATCTCAAAAATTATCAGGTTCGCGCTCAATATAATATTTCACTGTTACTCGACAAACTATCTTCCGATAGTTATTTGTTCCGGGATCAGCCACGGTGAAAATAGTTCTTCATCTATTGCTGGCCTTGATGCTGATATTTATCAGCGCCTGTTCATCAGGACCCGCCACCATTGATTCACTTTCCGAAACGCTAGTTTCGGTAGCGCCAAGACAGGATCTTAATATCAGTCGCGCTCAGGCTATCGCCCACTATCGACAATTTATCAAGCTTGCACCCGATAGCCCGATGTACCCACAGGCACTACGCCGATTGGCCGAACTTGAAATTTTAAATGCCGAAGAAGCTAATACATCGGGGAAAAAAGCCGACATCAAAAAAGCCAGACGCCAGGCGAATGATGCCATCCAGCTCTATAGCACCTACCTCAGCACCTACCCCGACAACCCTGATAATGATTATATTTATTATCAACAGGCCAAGGCCTATGAGCTACGCGGAGATATCGATAAAAGCATTGCCCTTTTGAAATTACTCACACAGCGCTATCCACACAGTCGTTACTTTGAGGAAGCCCACTTTCGTCGAGGTGAAATTCTTTTCTCTCAGCAACGCTATGTCGAAGCAGAACAGGCTTTTCATATCATTGGTGACCGTCCGCAATCTCCCTATCGGGAAAAGGCGCTGTATAAATATGGCTGGAGTCTGTTTAAACAGAGTCGCTACGATGCGGCGCTCAATGCTTTTTTCATACTCCTCGATGCCCAACAGGAATACGGCCTGACTGATGCCATGAATTTTCCCGAGCATTTATCAAAAACCGATAAGGCTCTTCTCGAAGACATTATGCGCGCCATTTCTCTAACTGTTTCCTATAAAGAAGGAACAAAAACGCTTGAAGCCTATCTGTCCCGACATATGGCGCAGCAATATGAAGCCCTGCTATATAACAGCCTTGGTAAAATGTATCTCGACAAACATCGCTATATCGATGCTGCCAATACATTTCTCGCCTTCATCAAGCGCCACCCAAATAATCGCCTGGCACCCGAGTTTCACCAGCAGATTATTTATGCCTATAAAACAGCGGGACTATCCCGTCAGGTTTTGTCGAGTAAAGCGGATTTTGTTAAACGTTATGGTCATTACAGCCCCTACTGGATGACACACGATGAAAATATACGCCAAAGACTCACGCCACTGCTTAATCAGCATATTCAGGATCTGGCTGGCTACTATCATGCAGCCTCACGTAAGCGCCATAAAAAAACAGATTATCGGCAAGCCGCTTACTGGTACGAATATTATCTCAAGTCTTTCCCTAATGAGAGTGATACTGCCGCCATCAACTTCCTGCTTGCTGAAGTCTTATACGAAGGCAAAGACTATGCTCGCGCGATTGCAGAATTTGAACGCAGCGCCTATGAATATCCGCTTAATGAAAAAAGCTCTGAAGCCGCCTATGCCGCATTGCTGATCTATCCAAAAATTAATAAGCAATTGAGCAAGCAAGGCAGCAAGCAACAACGCAACAGCTGGCAACAGAAAGAGATCAGCAGCGCCCTGCGCTTTAGTGAGACTTTTTATGAAGATAAACGTGCCGTCAGCGTGCTGGCAAACACCTCAGAAAAACTCTATGCACTTGGGGACTTTCGCCGCACCCGCGATACCGCCCGCACCCTAACTCGACGTATGACCGTGGCCAACAAAGCCAGCATAAAACGCACCGCCTGGATCGTGCTGGGTCATTCCAGCTTCGAACTTGCTGAATTCAAAGATGCAGAAAATGCATATATCGAAGCACTGGAATATTTTTCAGTCAAAAACAAACGCCATTCTGAACGCAAACAGAAAAAAGCCATTCAGGAACGCCTTGCTGCGAGCATCTATAAGCAGGGTGAGGCAGCAGAAAAGCTGGGGGAAATCGAACTCGCTATTTTTCATTTCTCTCGAATCAAAAAAGTCGCCCCCACTTCAAAAATTCGCTTAACCGCCGACTACGATGCCGCCTCGTTGATGATTAAGTCAAACAAGATTGCCGATGCACAACCCTTGCTGGAAGATTTGCGTCGTCGCTATCCACAGCAGAGCTCACTACAGGCAGGAATTACCACCAAGCTCGCCTTTATTTATTCTCAATCTGGCCAGTCACTTAAAGCCGCCAGAGAGCTTGAAAAACTGGCTTTAAGCACGCGCAGCACAACAGGCGCAAAGGAAAAGCGCAGCATGCTCTGGCAGTCGGCAGAACTCTATACTAAAGCAGGACATCATAAAGAGGCTGCCCGACTACATAAAAAATATATTACGCTTTACCCTCATGCTTTTGATCAATCACTGGAAGCACGTCAGAGTCTGGTTGAATATTATCAGCGGCAAAAAAATCACAAGCGCGCATACTACTGGATGAATGAAATCATCAAGGCAGATCGTAGTGCGGGTTCTCAACGCAATGATCGCAGTCGCTACCTGGCCGCTCACGCCACCTTGCAACTGGCCGCACCTTCCCGCTATGCCTATCAAAAAGTCCGTTTAACCGTACCCTTGAAGAAAAGTCTGAAAAAGAAAAAGAAACTGATGAAGCGCTCGCTCAAAGCTTATCAACAAGCTATGCAATATAAAGTCGCGGAAGTCAGCACCGAGGCCACCTATGAAATTGCCGAAATTTATAATAATTTCTCCCGTGCATTAATGAAGTCACAACGTCCAAAGGGACTCTCCGCCGAAGCGCTGGAGCAATATGATATTCTACTGGAAGAACAGGCCTATCCATTTGAAGAAAAGGCCATTGATATTCACCAAACTAATCTTAAAAATATGCACCAGGGCATTTATGATGACTGGATCAAAAAGAGTCTAAAACAACTACAGAAACTACAGCCCATTCGTTATGCGAAAAGTGAAAGAATCGACAGCCATGTATCCACTCTTTACTAAATACAGCAAATGTAGTTTATTGCTGCTGGCAAGTCTGTTGCTTGGAGCCTGTGACACTCTACAGGGTCTGGGATCGACAGATAAACATTCAAGCGCTAACAAGGCGTTTGAGAAAAAAATCAGCCCGGAATACAAACGGGCCATTAGCCTGATGCAGGCTAATGATATGCAGGCGGCAGAAGAAAAATTCAGCGCCTTAGTCAAACAATACCCGCAACTGGCCGGAGCCTGGAGCAATCTTGGACTCATTCATTTAAAAGCAGGTAGATGGGAGAAAGCCGAAGACAATCTACAACAGGCGCTCAAACTCAACCCAAAGCACGCCCCATCCTATAATTATCTCGGTGTAGTCAAACGCAACCAGGGGCAGTTTACTAAATCTGAGCAGGCGTATAAAAAAGCCCTCGAGGCCAATCCCAGTTATGCCCTCGCCTGGCTCAACCTTGGCATTCTTTATGATATCTATATGGATAAACCAGCGATGGCGTTAATACAGTACGAACACTATCAGCAGCTCACTGCTAATGCCGATAAAAAAGTAAATAAATGGATCGTTGAGATCAAACGTCGCATTCCAAAACAATCCGGCTTAATCGATAGCGTGGGAGACAGGCTCAATGGCTAATATCTATACTCACAGCAAACTTCAACTAACGTTAGGCCTGATGCTGATATCAGCCGCTGCATTTACCCAGGCCGAGACCCGCATTGAAATGCAGGGAACAGCCGTAATCGGCAACCAGGAGCTACCCAAAATACTCTATATTGTTCCCTGGAAAAAATCTGATTTGCCCAATATGCAGCGTCCGCCTATCGCTCAGTTAATCAATGAAGTCCTGGCTCCGCTGGATCGTGAAGAATTTCGGCGGGAAATATATTATCATCGGGTGTTTTTTGAGAACCAGTAGTAATAAACGGGAATTGCTCCCTCTCTACTTCTGGTGCCTGCATTAGAATTAGTTATAAATCATAGTCAGCGTTTTAGTGATCCAAATTTTGAAAAGGAGACAGGAATGTACGCAAGTGTCATAGGATTTTTTCAGGAGGGTGGCACCTTCATGTATCCGATCATGGTGGTACTGGCCGTGGGCCTGGCCATCACTATCGAACGCTATATCTACCTGACTGCCGCCAAACGTAGCAACAGCAAGCTGCTCAATCAATTGCTGCCGCTACTACAAAACGGTGATTTCAAGCAGGCCTATAATCTTGCCAGCAAGTCCAGTAATGCCGTTAGCCGCATGCTCTCGCAGGGACTCTCACGGTTTAACTCGGCTAACAACCGCGACGACATCGAGACTGCGATGGAAGAAAGCATGCTCGAAGCCATTCCCCGACTTGAACGTCGCACCCACTATCTGGCCATGCTCGCCAATATAGCCACCCTGCTTGGCCTGCTCGGCACCATTATTGGCCTGATCAAGGCCTTCACCGCCGTCGCTGCGGTTGATCCTTCACTAAAAGCCGAAATCCTCTCTACCAGTATTTCCGTGGCCATGAATACCACCGCCTTCGGCCTGATAGTGGCGATTCCCCTGTTATTGTTCTTTACCGTGTTACAAACTAAAACCACCCAGGTAGTGGATAGTCTGGAAATGGCCACGGTTAAGTTTACCAACCTGATGATGCAGCGTAAAAACGTCACTGACGCATGAGCCGTATTCGACACCGTCACCGGCGTACACCCGTCAGCGCCGAACTCAATATCACTGCCTTCATGAACCTGATGGTGGTGCTGGTACCTTTTCTGCTGATGACGGCGGTCTTTTCACATCTGACGATTCTGGAACTGAACCTGCCGGATGGTGCCAGCAAACCGGGCAAGGACACGCCCGGCTTCCAGATCCAGATTATTATTAACAAGGATGCGTTGCTGGTGGCAGACAGCAAGGGTGGGCTAATCAAGCGCATTCCCGTCACCGACAAAACCGGGAAACACTATCTCGTTCTGCGCGAAACATTGAAACAGATCAAGGCACGTCTGCCAGATAAGACCGATGCCACCATCCTCTCACAGAGCGACACCTCGTATGAAACGCTGGTAAGCGTTATGGATACGGTGCGCGTCTATCCTGCGCTGGTCGAAGGCCAGACCATTAGCGCCGAGCTGTTTCCTGATATTTCCATTGGCGATGCGCCGAACAAGAAGTAACGAGTGACTGCATGAATAATTCCCGCCGCATCAAGCGTATCATCCGCCACCACAAACGTGGACAGGATAGTAACGCCTCGCTGAACATGGTTTCATTGATGGACATCTTTACCATCCTGGTTTTTTTCCTGCTGGTAACCTCCAGCGATTCAGAGGTTTTGCCCACCCCCAAAGCCGTCAACCTGCCTGAGTCCAGCGCTGAAAAATTCCCCAAAGAAACTCTGGTAATCATGGTTAATGACACCGATATTCGTATCAATGACAAACGCATTGCCCCCGTCGCACAGGTAATGGCAAACAAAAAAAGCACCATCCCCGCCCTGCAGCGAGCTCTCAGCAACTATCGCAAGGGTCGCTCCTCGCGGAATGTGAAAATCAACCGTCAGGCCGTCACTATTATGGGGGACAAAGACATTCCCTATGCCTTGTTGAAAAAAATTATGCTGACCTGCGCGGGTAGCAAGTTCACCAATATATCACTGGCGGTCACAAAAAAATCTGCTGAGGGCGCTTAGACGTGCTGTTGGTAAACGCTTACCCCCACACCCCCATACTGCCCTGGGCCGAAACCGAGCATGATCGGCGTTTTCGGCAAATTCTGATCGTCTGCCTGCTGCTCTCTGCCGTGCTTGGCAGTGTTGTCTCCTACTTGCCAAAACCCGACATCCCGCAACAGGAACTCAAACAGGTTTCACCCCGACTGGCGAAACTGATCCTGCAGAAAAAACAGCAACCCAAACCCAAGCCCGTGGTACCTGAGATTAAAAAGATCGATAAGAAAAAGCCTGTCGAGAAAAAGAAGGCCAAAAAGAAGAAAAAGATTGAAAAGAAAAAGGCCGTCGACAAAACCGCCAAGGCTCGCAAAAAAGCCCAACGCAGCGGCCTGCTCGCGATGCAAGATGAACTGGCTGATCTACGCGACAGTTTCGATGTTGCCGCCATGCAAAATTATACCCCCCAGAAAAACAAGGGCAAAACCCGCAGCCAACCACAGGCTGCCGCCGTTCTATCAGCCAGCGCAGGCAAAGGTAGCAGCGGCATCAATACTCACAGCCTCAGTCGCAGCACCGGTGGCCAGGCGCTGGTCGGTCGCAGCAGTAGCCGGGTTGAAAGCACGATTGAAAAAAATACTCGCCAACCCAAGACACGAGCCGGGCAAAAAGTCGCCCGCAGTCAGGAAGAGATCGAGCTGGTCTTTCAGAAGAACAAAGGCGCAATTTATAGTCTCTATAACCGTGCGCTGCGTAAAGATCCGACGCTACAGGGCAAAGTTCTGCTGGAGCTGACCATTGCCCCCAGCGGCGAGATCACCCGCGCACGCATCCTCAGCAGTGAACTGGGAGCGCCAAAACTGGAAAAACGCCTGCTCAGCCGAATCAAATTGTTCCGATTCAGCGCCAGTGACGTGGATACCGTCACCATAACCTACCCGATTGACTTCCTGCCTTCCTGAATATTCAAACGAGGTCAGCAACACAACTTTACAGCACATTAAAATATAATGGTTTTCTTATGCGAATATTTGGTATACGTCACAAATCCACGTATTTTCAGCTATATAGCCTCCTGTAAACTCCAGTGATGTGCGGCAATTCACACCCCAATCAGGCAACAACGACTAAAATTTAACCTAAATAAACACTCGTCAGTTTTAAAGTTCTGGCCGGGATATCCGCTTATATAGAGTCAGAACCTAATTTGTCTGATCACCCCATCAATCGAAAGAGTAAAACATGGCTGCAAGCAAGATCATCCTCGATAAAAAATTGTTAAAAACACTGGAGCCGATGCGCGACCTGAGTTATGACAAGCTCGACGAGCTGGTCAACAAGTCCAGTATCGAGGATATGCCCGCCGGACGCATGCTGTTCAAACAGGGCGAGCGCGACAAACGTACCCGTTTCCTGCTGGCCGGACAGGTTCAACTATCCAGCACCAACGACCCCCGTGGTAGCGTCATCCGCGCAAAGTCGACTGAAGCGAGACAAGCCCTGTCCAACGAGCTACCCCGCAGTCATACCTGCCGGACTAAAACTGACGCCACTATTCTCACCATCGACTCCGATCTTCTTGAAATTCTGCTTGATGATAATCCTTCCGGCACCTATGAAGTTGATGAACTGGGTGATGATGACAGCAGCTACTGGATGATGCGCTTTCTGCAATCGCGCGCCTTTCTAAATTTACCCACTGAAAACATCCAGGCACTGCTGATGGCCCTGGAAGAAATGCCCGTAG
The DNA here is from genome assembly GCA_964539595.1 of uncultured Thiohalophilus sp. Lineage (GTDB taxonomy): Bacteria > Pseudomonadota > Gammaproteobacteria > UBA6429 > Thiohalophilaceae > JAADGZ01. The sequence continues at coordinate 15,174 of CAZIJT010000019.1, forward strand.
AAAAAGGCCAGCACATCATCCGTCAGGGTGAAATTGATAATTTCTATTACATTGTGCAAAAAGGCAAATGTTCCGTTAGCCGACGTCCCGCGCCCAAGGCTGCCGAAATGCAGCTGGCCATCCTTTCTGAAGGCGATGGCTTTGGCGAAGAAGCACTGATTACTAACGCCAACCGTAACGCCAGTGTCACCATGCTTGAAGATGGCATGCTCATGCGTCTAAGCAAACAGAATTTTTTACAATACCTCGCCAATCCTCTGATCGAATACACCGATGAAAAAGATGTGCTGGAAGACATCGCCAAAGGTAGCCTGCTGATCGATGTACGCAGCAATGAGGAATACCAGACAACCCGCGTCGAAGGCTCGGTTAATATCCCGCTATCGATGCTGCGCCTGAAACTGGAAGGCATGAACAACACTCGCAACTATATTCTTTGTTGCTCCGATGGCTCACGTAGCGCGGCCGCTGCTTTCCTTCTGACCCAGCACGGTCTCACCTGTCACGTACTCCGAGGCGGCCTGGACAGCGCTAATATTAAACTTCCTGATGCCAACCTCTCTGTTTCCGTCGCGCCCAAAGTGGAAACCCACAAGACTCAGGTGGCTGATCGCAACTTCAAGGCCGCAGAAGAAAAAGCAGAAAAACTCAAGCAACAGGCTGAAAAAGCCCGCGATGAAGCTCGCGCCATCGCCCAACGAGTAGAGAAGACCGAAGCTACCCGGCGCAAAGCTGCAGCCGAAGCCGAACGTCAACAGAAAGAAGAACTCAATCAACGTGACGCCGCGATACGCTCGGCCAAAATGCGAGTTGAAAAAGAAGCCAAACGCGCCCGTCAGGCAGAAGAAAAAGCCGCCAAACTTAAACTGGAAGCCCGCGCGGTTAGTCAGAAAGCCGAAGAAGAATTACAACGCATTAAACAGGAAGCCGAGGCCGTTAAGAAACGCCAGCAATCACTGGATGAAGCGCTGAATCGCGCCGAGGAAATAACCGCTGAAGCAAACAAGGCCGCAAGTCAGGCGCGCCAGCAAGCCGAAAAAGAAGCTACCAATATTCGCCGTGAAGCCGAAGAAGAAGCCCAACGGCTGCGCGAAGAAATGGAAGCCACTACCAAAAAAATCCTTCGAGACACCGAAGCCGCACGCAAGAAAGAAGATGCCGAACGTCAGGCCGCTATGGCCACCGTACGGCTGAAAAAACAAGAGGCCGAAGAAATTCGCCAACAGGCCGAACTCGAAGCTCAGACAATGCGTGACAAAATGCAATCCGAACACGCACAACTACTAGAACAAGCTGAAAAAGAACGTCAGGAAAACGACGCTGTGCGCCAGTCAGCAATAGAGCTGGCACGCCGCAAAGCCAATGAAGCCGAAGAGATTCGTCGGCAGGCCGAACTCGAAGCCCAGAAAATGCGGATGACACTTTCAGAGCAGAAAGCATCTCTGCATGCCGAAAAAGAAGACAGTCATCGTGAACGCCAACAAATGCTGGAAGATGCTCAGCGGCAGGCACAACAAGTAATCGAAGAAACCAGCCGCAAAGCTGATGCCGATGCCGAGTCTATTCGCCGTCGCGCCGAGGAAGAAGCTGAGCAGCTGCAACACGAACTCGAAGAAGCACGCCAACAACTGGAAGCCTCCAAAAGCAACATTGCACAAACCGAACATCTGCAACGTGAAGCGTTGCTGGAAGAATCACGTAAACAGGCAGAAGATCTAATCAGGCAAAGTACACTCAGCGCCGAAAGCGAAGCGGAGAACATTCGTCAGCAGGCACGCCAGGAGGCTGAACAACTACGTAGCGAGCTTGCCCGTGCCCGCAGCCAGATCGAGGAAACCGTTTCTCAGGCCAAACATAGCAGTAGTCAACAACGTGAATCTATTCTGAGTGACGCCCAGCATCAGGCTCAACAACTAATTCTTAGCGCCAGCCGCAAGGCAGAGGAAGAAGCGGAACGCATCCGCATTGCGGCCGAACTGGAAGCTCAGCGCATGCATGCCGAACTGGAACAGTCACGCCTGCAACTTGCCAAACAGGCTCGCAATGTTAAAAAAGTTCAGGCTATTAACGCCCGCATCGAAAAAGAGAAACAACAAAAAGAACTGCTGATTAAAAAACAGCAAACAGTCACGCATAGCCGGCAAAAACAAAATCAGGCTCGGAAGATGGCTGAGCAGATCAAGGCGCGTCTAGAGCAAGCCGAACAGCAACGCCAGCATGAGGAAGCTGAGACCAGCAATGAGGGCATGTCGCTGGCAGAAGTTTCTGTTAAGCGCATCGATGGCCGGATCATCCTTGAAGGTGTCAATGATATTTTCGTCTTTAAAGAACCCAAGCCGCCCACAGAGGAAGAACGCATTCCCGAACTTCACTCCGCCATCAACCGCGATGAAGATGAGCTTCCCTCTTTCACGGTTGATAGCCAGCACAACCCCGTTGCAGAATCCTTTAACAGTCATGAATTTGAAAAGGCCATGCGCGAGCGCGATGAAGTGCTCAGTCAGGCAAACAAAAGTAAACGCAAGGGCTTGCTCACTGTTGCCGCTAGTCTGGTTTTGACCATCGCCGCTGCGGGCGCATTTCTAATTTACAAACCAGATCTGCAACAGGAGTTGCTGCTCAGTGGAACGTCACCCGCACAGGAACTGAAAGCCAAAGCCTCAATCAACCCTATCAGCAATCTGAAACAGGCCGTTGATCTACCTTCAAAACTGGCAATAGCCAGTGAAGAATCACAGCTACGCAAAAAGGCTGAAGCGACCTTTGATAACCTGGTTGAAAAGTGGAAAACACTGATGGCACGCGCGCCCGTTGTTATCGAAGTTAACAAGGAAGAGCTTATCCCGGTTATGGATACACCTGCGCTGGTTGAAGAGGAACCACTACCGGCTACCCCTCCCGAAAACCAGACAGATGCCTACGAGAACCAGACAGATGCCTACGAGGAAGTTGAAACAGATTAATTCCGCCGTTCGTGGTGAGCTTGTCGAACCATGAATATCGAATGCAATAAAATTAGTGCTTTATAAATTACAGCCTTCGACAAGCTCAGGGCGAACGGATTTATTCTGCTAACGGCAGGATCATACTTTTTTCGCCGGAGTCACTGTCAACATAGCGAAAAACAGCGACCGTCAGCGGCCAGCCTCGATCATCACGGATAACCACCGTCCACTTTCCGGTCATCGACGGATCTAAATCTTTCTGCGAATACACCCGCCAGCGCGCGCCTTTGATTTTAAACTGCTTTTTGGAAATTACCTGACCATTATATTCCCAGCTATGGGTAATAATCTGCCCTTCCATGTGCCGCACATCAGTAAAAAAATACAGCGAAGTAACACTGTTATCCAGCACCACAACTTGATCAACCGGCTCGCGGTCATCAATGTGAGTAGTAAATTGTGATCGCGCGATACTGCCCTTACTTGCCGCATGGACGGCGGTCAGGGAAAATAGCGCTAATAGTGGCAATAGCCATTTTTTATTGAATGTCGCGTGCAGCATAAAATTGTGGATTACAACTTTTCACCTTTTGCTCGACAACGAGCCAGAATAAAATCAGAATGACGAATATAGAGCAATTCAGCTATCCGCCTAACCAGATGTTCCTCATATTTGTCCAGCTCATCATCTGAAAATACAACCCGCCAAATTTGTTCCAGCAATGCCAATTTTTCAGAAGCTTGTAGAGCCTTGTTAAGTATAGAGGTATATTTCTGTAATGGAATCACATCTTTTGAGTGCTCTTTCGCAATTTCAAACACATCTCTGACTTCTTCATCGGTCAAAACAAAGATATTCTTTAATCCGGCTTTAACCGCATCCTGCTCACGCACATCAATATTATGATCCGCATTCATTACCTCAACCAGCAACAATGCGGCAGCAAGCTGAATATCGTCAATCGGATCTGCAACCACTTCAGATTCTATTAATATTCTGCTGACAAATAATCGAACTCTGCTTAACATGCTTTAAACCTCTACTAAAATTTCATTTTTAATCTTGTCCCAGACATCCTGATATTCGACTTTCACTTCTTGCTCACGCATATTTCCAAACTGGTCTTTCGCTTCAGCGATAGAAATAACGTTGCCCGGCTTGCCCTTTGGAAAATCTACGCCATTAGAAAAAACCAGAACACCACTAATATTTATTTTAGGGAAATGTGCTCGCACTGCGGCGATATCCTGTTCAAGCTTGAGTAGGGGATTATTAAATTTATAACTACGATTCCCCACCACCTGGGTCCAAACATCAATATTTTCCGAAGCAAAGACCGCCCCCTGATAACGACCGACTGAGACCACCAGCGCCCTGTCTGGCATCAGCACAAGGTTATCGATGTAAACAGTTCCATCCATGCCATCGGCAAGAATGACGTTTTGCAAAACATCATGCCCAAGTTTTTTAATCGTTCTGGATAAATGCCAGTCAGAATACGCCTGCTTAACTTTACTAAAAATCATATTATTTTTTCTATCTAGTCATTACATAACAATGGCCAAGTTTTAATCTGGCCAAAATCATGCAAAATTAATTTATGCTGTCTGTAACATAGATGAACAGGCGGCTTTTTTATTTATCAATAAGGTAGTCTATCGAGAAATTAACAGTTTCAGTTTTGCACGAATAATAATAAAAATCACACAATGCAAAATAGCTATAAAAATATTTCAAAAATGTTTCTATCGTGCTTTATGATATTTTCAATCCAGAAAAATCCTGCATAGATGAAGTCTGTTTTTCTGCCTGTATATTTTTCAGTATTTCATCAACTTCATTGAACTCAAGACATACTATGCGCACCGTATCTCGTTTACCTTTTACTTTAATGTGTTGTTTTTTATCTTTAACAAATTTATCTGGCAGGTGCCGATAAGCGGTTTCACTCATTACCACATCGGTGCCCAGCACTTTCGTTGCACTCTCCAGCCGGAATGCTACATTCACAGCATCACCCAGCGCCGTATTTTCCTGACCAATGCCCAATGAAGCAGCACCCGTGTTAATACCCACGCCGATTCGCACCTGCTCTGAAATTTCAGGATAGTTTCGATCCAGTTCCTGAGTAATACGATTGATATGATAAGCCGCCGTCAATGCCTGAATTACCGTTTTTTTCTGATTAACTTCTGACTCCCAACAAGCAAACACACAGTCACCAATAAATTTATCGACTACGCCACCGTTATTAAAAATAGCATTACTAACTTGATGGAACCAGGAATTCATTAACTTTGTCAGGGTGCGAATATTCACCTGCTCGGATAGCGAGGTAAAGCCACGAATATCCGCTACCAAAATAGTAATTTGTTTAATTTCAGGGGTATCCGAAATTAACGTATCCTGTAGCGAAACCGTGTTGGTGTTTTTTATTACTTTCGCATCCTGGGTAAACAGAAGTTGTACCCGACCGATGCTGATGCAATCACCATTACACAACAGCCGAGGTGTCGCAATGCGCTTTTTGTTGACGTAGCTGCCATTGGAGCTGCCACTGTCGATCAAATAATAATCGGCCTGACCAACGCAGCGAATTATGGCGTGATTGCGAGAAACATGCAGATCGTTAATCACTACATCATTATTTTTATCCCGGCCAAAGGTCAGCGCCATTTCACATGACACCTTCTTAATGGTTCCACCGTATTTTAATGTGATTACTGCAGCCATAGTCCTGAATACGCGATTCTCAAGAACCGGTTTTATTTAAGTTACCTTTAATAATACTCTATCTTGGCGTTAGTTTTAATCTTTGCTTTCCGCCGAGCCAGAATGGCGGCTCTGAACAGTCATTGAAGATGCATAAAAAAAGCCACTAAATAGTGGCCTGGGGGGCAGGGCTATATATATTAGTAAATTATTATATTGCAGCTTTGGCGGGCAAAGCAGGACAAACCAGTGCCGACATCGACGGATACAGGGCAACATTCTCTGCGGCCTTCATTCCACAGAGTATATCTTCATAATCGACGGTCTCTGTGGCTACCGGATCCTGCGCAAATTCCAGCGCATCAGCATAGTGTTCTTTCACATAGCGTTTAACTGCCGCACGCGTCACCGGATTGACGACAAATTCAGTCACCTTGCCTGCAACTCGAAATAACCAGGCCTGAGCAAAAACATCGCCACGGCGGGCATTTTCCGCCTCATCCCCATCAATATTGTCATCGATGAAGGCTGAGCGTGCCTGTTCCAGCTTGCGATAGAGTACGGTGAACGTGTAGGTGGCAATCGCAGGTGAACAGTCCATACCGATAAAACGGTATTCTGGCTGTTGCCCAAAGCGACGGCCAATCAGCACTTCACAGTCAAAAGCCCGAGAAACAATGTCCGACAGCGCCAGTGCCCAGAAAGGCGGATTAAACTCGGCACCGTAATGCGCTGAATCCTCTTCCACTAATAACGTGTGGATCTGCTCATCGCTAACATGGTATTTTTCCATCAGGTTGCGCGCCTGACGTAGCGCGGCAGCAGCCTCATTGGGATTACAGGACGCCGACAGGCGTAGACACTTGCTGATTTTATCAAGAACTTTCTTGTGATCCATGCCGCCTCACAGAAACAAAGAATGAATAGTTAAACTAATAATACTACAAAAACATAAAGTTACAAGATTATTGTAATAATCAACATTAAACATATTATGCTAACTGGCCGGGAACTCACTATCTCATTCGGGGTGCTGGCCAAAAAACCAGGCTTGTTTTACACTGCGTGAATTCATAGGTATAACAACAAGCTAGCCTAATCCATAATTCCAGTCTGGCAATATTAGTCTAAATCAGGGATCTGGTAGTTTATGAACACACCCCAACCTTCCATCATTGTCGATGACAGCGAAATTCGTCAGCGCGCACTCGCTGTACCGCTGCCTCGTGTCCTTGATGAGGCTGAACGGCAGACTCTTATTGCCCGCATCAAGCACCTGCTGCAGGAAAAAAATGCGGTACTGGTTGCCCATTATTACACCGAAGACGATCTGCAAATGCTGGCTGATGAAACCGGTGGCTGCGTCTCTGACTCGCTGGAAATGGCACGTTTTGGGCACGCCCACCCGGCTTCGACTGTTATCGTCGCAGGCGTACGTTTCATGGGCGAAACCGCCAAAATCCTCAATCCGGAAAAACGGGTACTAATGCCAAGTCTGGAAGCCGAATGTTCGCTGGATCTCAGCTGCCCGGCAGACAGTTTTAATGCCTTCTGCGATGAACACCCTGATCGCACCGTGGTGGTCTATGCCAATACCAGTGCCGAGGTCAAAGCCCGCGCTGACTGGGTAGTCACCTCCAGCATTGCCACCAAAATCGTCCGCCACCTGCATGAAAAAGGCGAGAAAATCCTCTGGGCACCTGATCGTTATCTCGGAGGCTATATCCAGAAAGTCACCGGAGCCGACATGTTGCTCTGGCAGGGTTCCTGTATCGTCCACGACGAATTTAAGGCGCGGGAACTGGTCAAACTGCACAGCAAACACCCCGATGCTGCGGTACTGGTGCATCCTGAATCACCGCTGGATGTGATCAATCAGGCGGATCTGGTCGGCTCCACCACCGAAATTATTCGCGCGGCAACAGAGATGAAAAACGACACCTTTATCGTTGCCACCGACAGCGGTATTTTCTACAAAATGAAACAAGCCGCCCCCGACAAGCATTTCATCATCGCCCCCACTGGCGGCATTGGAGCCAGTTGTGGCAGTTGCGCGCATTGCCCCTGGATGGGCATGAGCAGTCTGGAAAATTTGCTGCATACACTAGAAACCGGGGAGAATGAAATCCAGCTAGATCCTGCGCTTGGCAAACAGGCGATGGTCTCGGTCAAACGAATGCTTGAATTTGCCAAAGGACTCAAAACACCTGCTACCGCTGAAGCCAATATTGCCTCACCGGCTTAATTTCCCCGGGCTATCCCCTGCTCATGTAATATTGGTGGGCAATGCCCACCCTACACTTTGCATCCCTAACCTGAAATCTGGCTGTTCATCCCCACCGTAGGCTGGGCACCGCCCACCACACTTTGCCTTAATTATTTTTCTGGCTATCCCCATCCATCAATTCCCCTGAGAAAGGCTTGCAATAATTAGCTCTTTCTAATACACTAAATGATAACGATTCGCATTTAGAATCAGTTTAAATATCAGGAAACTCACACTATGAAGCGTACCCTCTATTATTTTGCTGCCCTGTCACTGAGCGGGCTAAGCCTGTCCACAGCCGCGCTCGCGGTAGAATATCCCATCGGTGTGCCCGAACAGCGCAACGGCATGGAAATCGCCGCAGTCTACCTGCAACCGGTACGCATGGAACCCGCGGGGATGATGACCCCATCGGAAAAATCTGATGTACACCTCGAAGCCGATATCCGCGCGCTGGACATCAATGCCAATGGCTTTGCCGAAGGTGACTGGATCCCCTACCTGCATGTGAAATATGAGGTCACGAAAAAGAATTCAAGCGAGAAAATAAGCGGCGACTTCATGCCCATGATTGCCAACGACGGCCCCCACTACGGCGACAACGTCAAGCTCATGGGAGCGGGCAAATATCACGTTAAATATACCATCTATCCACCGAGCGCCGCCGAAAACCCCTCCGGTAAACACTTTGGCCGACACACTGACAGGCTTACCGGCGTGCGTCCCTGGTTCAAAACTTTCGAGGTCGAATACGATTTCATCTTTGCTGGCATTGGCAAACGGGGTGGGTACTAATTAATGCCCTCAGCTATTCACATAGCTAAACCTGTCGGCCTATGTCTGTTGGGGATCTGCCTGAGCCTGCCAGTGATGGCGGTGGACTTATCAAGCAGCACTGAGAAACGTTTCGAGGCTCTGGAAAAACGCATCGATACATTGGAAGCAGAAAACGCGCAGCTGAAAAAATCACTCGATGAACCTTATATTAGTGATAGCGAACCGGAAATCTCCGCTCGCTTAAAAGCCGTGGAGTCTCAGGTAAACAGTTATCGCAAGGCCGCACGCACCGTCGAAAGTCTGGAAGGCATTGAAGCCGGTGTCGGCCTGACCATGGTGGCACAGGGTCTGTCCGGCGCACCCGCCGATTACGAAAAATCTGCTGAACTAAACTATCGAGGCGATGTTACCGTAAGTCTGCCTGCGGGCAACATCGGCGCATCGGAAGGGTTTATTTTTACCCACTTCCGCATGGGGCAGGGGCTGGGGCTGGAAAATCCCGGCGACGCCTTTTCTTCTTTTAATGCCACCAGCTTCCAACGCCCCGGCACGGCTACCGCAGACAGTACGGTGCTACTGGCACAGGCCTGGTATCAACTTAATATCCCGCTGCCACTGGGTGGCAATCCGGATCTCTCCCGCCAACATCTGGAATTAAACTTCGGTAAAATCGATCCCTTTATTTTCTTTGATCAAAATAGCATTGCCGATGATGAAACGCGCGGCTTTATGAACCAGGCTTTCATGCATAATCCGCTGCTCGATGTGGGCAGTGATATTGGCGTGGATGATTTCGGTTTTGCGCCCGGCATGCGTCTGGCCTGGTTTAACGATCACTACAAACCACAACGTTATGGTCTATCCGTGGGCGTGTTTGGTGCCGGCAAGGGTGCCAGTTTTGAAGATTCGCTATCCGATCCGTTGATCATGATACAGGCCGAAACCGGGCAACGTTTTTTCAGCGGACTGGAAGGCAACTATCGCGTGTATTACTGGCGTAACGGTCGCGGTGAAGATTTTAATGCTATCGAAAACACTCATAGTGGCATCGGCCTGAGTCTCGATCAAAAAGTAGATGACTACATCACCCTGTTTACCCGCTTCGGCCAACAGACTGAAGGTCGAGTTCGATTTGATCGCAGCCTGACTTTCGGTGCGGATTTTGGTGGTAGTTACTGGAAGCGCGGCGGTGATGCGATTGGGCTTGCCCTGGGTTGGTTATCACTTAGCAATGAATACAAAGCAGATTCAAACAGTCTCGTTGGCTTTACCGCCAGCGGTGCCGAACAAGTTGCCGAAATTTTTTATCGCTATCGCATCAATAGCCAGTTCCAACTTTCCCCTAACCTGCAATACATTCGTCAACCCGGCGGCAACCCAAGTGCTTCTGCGATGACCGCCTATGGCCTGCGAGTGCAATTGAATTATTAGTTCGAGAAATATTATGAATAGAAAATATAAAACAGGCTTTACCTTACTGGCTGGATTATTACTCTGTGCTAACGTCTGGGCTGGTCTGCCTGCATATAAACTAACTATTAAGGATGGTCGGTTTGAACCGGAGACCATCACTGTTCCCGCGCGTACCCGTTTTAAAATCGTGATTACCAACAAAGGCCCGGGGCCAGAAGAATTTGAAAGCAAGGAGCTGCGTAAGGAGTCGGTAATTGCCGCAGGCGTGACACGCTCAGTAGTCTTTGCACCGTTGAAACCGGGACGTTACCGCTTCTTTGGGGAATTTCATCCCGAAACTGCACAGGGTCAAATCATTGTTGAATAAAAGTAACTATCGTAGGTTGGTGTTGAGCCATGATTTTTATGGCGAAGCCCAACGCTCAAATAGTTTCAAACAAAGTAGGAAAAAATAATGGGCAGCACTGTATTTATCGTCTGGCGTGAAAGTATCGAAGCCATGTTGGTGATCGGCATTCTTTATACCTGGTTAAAAAATCAGAATGATACCGGCAACGGCATGCGTTTTCTCTGGGGCGGCGTACTTGCTGGTGTGGTACTGGCCATCGGTCTGGCCTTCGTCATGCTTAAAGTGCAAAGTGAATTAGCGGGTGAAGCCTTAGAATATTTTCAGATTGCAATCATGCTGATTGCCGCTGTATTGATCACGCAGATGGTACTGTGGATGCGCCGTCACGGGCGTACGCTAAAACGCGATTTAGAAAACGGCATGCAGCGCGCACATGAACAGGCCAACTGGTGGGGTATGGCCGCACTGGCTGCGATTGCTGTGGGTCGCGAAGGTGCGGAAACCGTTATTTTTCTTTACGGTGCGGGACTGGCACAAAGCGCTGATACGCAACTGCTATTCATCGCCGCCGCCGTCGGTGGTTTTGTTCTGGCCTTTATTAGTTTCTGGATACTCTCTCAGGGTAGCCGCTTTTTCTCATGGAAAGTGTTTTTCCGCTTCAGCGAAATCCTGCTGCTATTGCTGGCCGCAGCTCTGTTGGTTGATGGAGTAGATCGCATGATCGGTCTTGGCTGGATACCCGCACTGATCGATCCAGTCTGGGACAGCAGTTTCCTGCTTGATGATAGCAGCCGCGTCGGTGGCGTCATTGCCGCCTTCACCGGTTATCGTGCGCACCCAGCACTCACGTTGTTATTAATTTATGCCGCCTACTGGTTAGTCGTTAGCCTGCTTTTACGCCAGCCCAACAGACTCCGTCTTCGTACTGCCTGAATGATAGAACCTTGAATAATTAGAACCATGAACGAAATAGCCGAAACCCTGCCTCTTCCCCCTCGCCCCTGGCTGCAACGTCTGGGTGATCTCATGCAGGCCAAACGCAATCTGATCCAGAACATACAATGGCTGGTGGTAATTTTCTATTTTTCCCTGCTCATCTATCCTGCCTTTTTACCTATACCTAAAGACTACGCACATTTTTATGAAAATTTAGTCCTCTTCGCTCAGTTTATTTTCTGGGGGATCTGGTGGCCGTTCGTCATGTTGAGCATGATGTTGGTAGGGCGCGTCTGGTGCGGCGTGTTCTGTCCGGAAGGTGCGCTAACCGAGTGGTCGAGCCATCACGGACTCGGCCATAAAATTCCAAAATGGATCCGCTGGGGTGGTTGGCCCTTTGTCGCCTTTGTGCTGACAACTATCTATGGGCAACTGATCAGTGTCTATGAATATCCCAAAGCGGCCTTGTTTATCCTCGGTGGTTCCACCATTGCCGCGATGCTGGTTGGTTTTGTTTATGGTAAGGGCAAGCGAGTCTGGTGCCGCCACCTGTGTCCGGCCAATGGCGTATTTTCTCTGCTCTCACGTCTTGCCCCCATTCACTTTCAAGTAGATCGTGATCGTTGGAAACAAGCACCACGACGCACCCCCGCTGTCGATTGCGCACCCCTGATTAATGTTCGCGCAATGACCGGCAACAGCGACTGTCACATGTGTGGGCGTTGCAGTGGCTACCGTGATGCGGTGACCCTGACCACACGATCATCGAACACGGAAATTCTTTCGATCAAAGCCAACGAAGCCAATCCCTGGGACATTATGTTATTGGCCTTCGGCATTCTTGGCGTTGCCACCGGTGCCTTTCAATGGTCGGCTTCCCCCTGGTTTGTGAGCATGAAACAAACTCTCGCCGAATGGTTGATCGAACGCGATTCATTCTGGATGCTGGAAGCCAATGCACCCTGGTGGCTGCTCACCCATTATCCTGAAACCAATGACGTTTTTTCCTGGCTCGATGGCGTCAGCATTCTGCTTTACATTAGCATCACCGCGTTAAGTATCGGCGGACTGATTCTTCTCGGTCTGTGGTTGGGCGCACGTCTGCTGGGTGAGAGCAAAACATTAGTCTGGCGTCTCGGTTATTGTTTAACCCCCCTGGCTGGACTCAGCGTATTTCTAGGCTTATCCGCATTAACCTTTAGCATGTTAAAAGCCGAACGTATGGAACTGCTCTGGACAGCCGAATTCCGTGCCGTCATCCTCAGCCTCGCCTACCTGTGGATGGCTCATCTACTCTGGCAACTACTCAACCCCATTAAAGCTGCACTCTGGCGTAAACTATCAGCCTGGGGTTTGATAATGAGTGGTGCATCTGCGGTAGGCGTGAGCTGGATTTATATGTTTTATCTTTGGTAATCCAGAGGATAAAATTACAGACAATTTAAATAATCGAGCAACTCTTCAACAATCGGTTTAATGAAGAAAACCAACATTTGCATAATAAAAAAAGCCCGCCAAAATGTAGCGGGCTTAATCAAGATCTAAAGTAATCTCAACACTCAAGTCAATGAGTATTTTTAGTCGATAAGGCTATGCTACTAAACACGGTTTTTCCGTTTTGCCAACCCTAATAAACCCAACACGCCTGAACCAAATAACCAGAAGGCAGCCGGAACAGGCACGGCTCCCACAGACACCTCGGCGCTTCCCGGCAACCACAATCCATCACCACTGTTAGCTAAATTAAACTCTAGTTTCCCAATAACGCTGGTGAAGTCCGCCTGATCTAAATTGTAACCAAAAAAAGGATCGGTATTGGCAGCTGGAATTATTAACGGTGTTCCTGTCACCGGTCCGAAAATGGCGCCGGCACCACTCAATATACTGGGCGTATAATTAAAGGGTATTAAGAATTCACTGTTCGTACCCTGCGACACAGCCCACTGCCAGTCACCAAACAAATAGCCACTGAGTCTTACATCACCGCCACTTACCAATGTAGGAGCATTGCCAGCGCCACTGGTCCAGTTACCATCAAGCATGACATTACCAGGAGCAGGTAAAGTCAGAATTGGAAAGTTTGTACTCTGAAAAACAATAGTATCATTAACTGTCCCAGACGTTGCTTCGATATTTAGATTGGTCAGAGTCATGGTGGAACCGTTAGTCACAGTCGTCGTTCCACTAACGGTTTCAGTCACGGTACCAGACGCGTTGTAAGTGCCTGAAGTTCCACTGATACCCGTCAAGTTGAAATCGATAACCCCGGGGGTTGAATTAAAATCATATAGAGGGTCATCGTCTACAATCATAGAAGAACCCAGTGTGATAGTCAGAGCCTGAACCGGCATAACGACACTAAATGCCAAAACACCTGCGCCCACCACACTCAATTTAGATTTAATAATCATTTTCCCAGTCCCCTTTTGTTTTTGTTTGTTTTCTCGGCATTGCAACGAAATGATTAACTAACACTTTAATATGAAGGCAAGTAATTATCAACCAGAGCATGAAGCATCAGTATTCCATTAAGTTTTAATGTAGATAAAGTCTACTCTACAAATCATGAAGCTCTAAAGATTCAACTAAATTTCCCCAGGTAACAGCAACCGATAGGGAATGTACTGCGGGTTTTGGATTTTTGCCTGTAAACATTCGCTCTCTACACGCTTTAATAAATACATAAAAATCTACGAATGACTAGGTCAATGTGATCTGATGCATTTATCCATAAACCACGTCACTAGATTAAATCTAAAAACATATTTTATAATGTGTCAACTCAGGCTTGATCTTCTACAGTTTATGTATCTTCTACCTGACATGCAGAACAGATGATATCCCATCTTGCCAGCGTACTTTCCTTTTTCAATCGTAGCACCACATTGATAAC
>CAZIJT010000020.1:0-29220 GCA_964539595.1 uncultured Thiohalophilus sp.
TGGATGACTACCTGAATGAAATGCTGGTTCGCTGCATGGCCGGTATCGAACTCGACTTAAAAGAAACGCTATCGAGAAAGTTACAGGATCTGCGTGATATTATCGAAAAACCATAGCCGAGTTTTTATGCTACGGAATCAGGCTTAAGCTTCGATTATAATTTCTTCAGCATCCTGCATTTTTCGGATAGCATCTTCCAGGTCAATTTGATCTGAATTTTCAATGGATTGCTCTTCCAGTTGTTTCCGAAGCTCGGCCTGTTCAAGAATATAGGACTGGCCATTCGCTTTTTGAACGTATGCCGCCCAAGGTACAAATTTGGTTAACGGAAACAACTGCTCGTCTTTAGGCGAGATATCAATATTCAGCCCGGAAATAAACAGTAAATTCTTTCCCTGATAACCTGTTGCCTTGGACAAAGTTCGAAATGCACGATCAAACTCCACCTGAGTATTGATCTGCGCAGCCAACATTCCGGGGGCTGATGAGGTAATAATTGAAGGCATGTATTTAATCAGATTCATTTCAAGGTGACCCGCACCTTCTACTGTAGCTTCAATATTCTGTTTGTAATAAAACATTTCTGGGCGCAGATATTTTCCTATGGCTACTTTTTTATTTTCCACTAAATCCTTCATTTCACTGGCCAGCGAATCATTGGCAATAAATGTTTTTGCAGTACTTAGGAGTTGTACCGGTATCAATTGTCCGCCTTCGTTTTCCTCAATAAGTTTGTGCAAATGCAGGCTAAGACCCACCTTAAGATCTTCACGCAGCAAGTGGTTATCTACACTGATAAACACACGGTTATCTATTTTTTCCAGGCTAATATTTTTTGCAGCAAAATCATACTCAGATTGATACCAGTCAAGAATGGCATATATTTTACCGCAGGAATCTGAAATTTCATGCTTATTTGTTTGCAGCCGTCGGTAGCAACCAAATTGCTGAGTTTCAGGATTATAGCCGACATGGCTAGCCTGAATAATAACCATGTCCTCACCATGTTGAGCATGCGGACCATGTCGGTCAGTTGCGATCACGCCACCTACCCGACCATGATTAAAGGGGAATGTGCCAAAGTGTTTGGCAATCATGATAATCGGATAGCCCTGGTTTTCATCAGAACAAAAGGCGCGCGAGGGTAATATTTTTCCACGTTGCATGCCTAGTGTTTTACAAAAATTATACAGTCTGGGAACAAATATGTTGTAGCGCATCATCATCCCATTAATGTCAAAGCCTCCTGTCGGGCTTGCCATTTGTGCGGCTAAATCAGGCATATTATTCTCCGTATGTGCCCACGTAGTAAATCAAAATAAAATTAATTCTGCGTGTTGATTGAAATCAAGTATGGAATAGATATATTAGAACAGAATGTTCTAACATTTGAAACTAGGGAAACTCTGATAAATTCTGTTCGCCCTAAATCCCGTTCGAGATTACCCACCATGAACGGCGGAAATAAATCTCCCCGCCGCAAGCGGATGGGATCTCTGCGTATGTAGGTACGGCTTCAGCCGTACCTACAATAAAACTTCACCCCAAGGGCATTTGTCACTTCGTTCGGGCGCGCAGCAAGCTGCTGGGAATTATACCCAACAGAGATTAATCAGCATTTCCCTAATCTAAGCTACTAAATAAAAGGGACAAACTAGTTGCCAAATTGGCTGACCACTGCATTTAGTTTGTCTGATTCATTTTCCAGCTCTTCACTGGCCTCTCTAGCCAGGGTGGAAGAAGAGACGGTCTGCTCAGCGAGATCACTAATCGTCGTGATATTACGGTTAATTTCTTCTGCCACCGTACCCTGTTCTTCCGTAGCTGCGGCCACTTCAGTATTCATATCGTTAATCCCAGTGACAGAACCTGCAACCTCAGCTAATGCTTCTGCTGCTGCTTCTACCAGTTCAGCAGCAGCATGCCCCTTATCCGAGGCTCGACCCATTTCCTCCACAGCCGAATTAGCTTTTTGCTGCAACTGCTCGACAATTTTCTGAATCTCACTGGTTGATTGCTGGGTGCGACTAGCAAGTGTACGCACCTCATCAGCTACCACGGCAAAGCCCCGTCCCTGTTCGCCCGCACGCGCTGCTTCAATTGCCGCATTTAGTGCCAGTAAATTAGTTTGCTCAGCGATATCCCGAATCACACCTACCATACTGCCGATGGCATTACTTTCTGAGTTTAGCTCCTGAATCACTGCAGATGCCGCCTCGACACTGTCTACCAATGCATCCATACCGCCCAAAGCTTCTGTTGCGGTTAAGGCTCCTTTCTGAGAATTCTCTTTTGCCGCGTCAGTATTTTGTGATGTTCTATCTGCTCGATCAGAAATTTCATGTACTGCGGCTGACATTTCATTCATCGCTGTTGCCACTTGCGCCACTTCATCCAGTTGCTGCTGCGCATTTTTAAAATTATCTTCTGAAATACTGTGTGAGGCATTGGCCGTCCGCTTCAAAACAATAGAAGCATCATCTACGCGAACCAGAATAGTTTTTATTTTGGCCTGCAAGGCAAGAATTGCAAGTTGCATATCTCCCAGCTCATCACTTCGCTGAGTATAAACTGTACGCGCAATACCATTGTTAAAAATAGATCGTGCATCGGCAGCCGCTTTTTTCCATGGCTTCATAATCTGACTTGTCACAAACACCACGGCAGCAAGCACTAGCACCATAGCTGCAATTAATGGCAGCGTTAAATTAATTCCGTTTACACTCATCATCACAATGACTGCAAGCAATGCACTTACCTGAGTAATAACCAATTTACCTTTCATTCCCGGAATCAAAAAAGATAACTTATCTAACAACGATGTTCGGTTTTCTCTTATCTTTCTATACATACTCTCCGCGGCATTAACATGCTTGCGGCCAGGCGTAGTTCGAACCGACTGATAGCCGGTAATTTCGTCACCTTCAAAAATAGGCGTAACATAGGCATCCACCCAATAGTAGTCACCATTTTTACAACGGTTTTTAACAATACCCATCCAAGGTTTGCCCGCTTTAATGGTGCCCCATAAATCAGCAAAGGCAATCGGCGGCATGTCTGGATGGCGGACTACATTGTGATTTTTTCCATAAAGTTCTTCTTTTGAAAAACCACTGATCGCAATAAAATGATCGTTAGCATAGCTTGTCGTGCCTTTTTTATCGGTGGTGGAAACTATTCTTAGTTCACCATCAAATTTGCGTTCCGTATTTGTTACTGGTAAATTTTTTTTCATTGCCCGTTCCTTAACTATTCACCTAACTCTGGAAACTCACTCCACTTTAAATGTGCCCACCAGATTAATCAGTTGGTTTGCCAGTTCATTTAGCTCAGTGCTTGCTATTGTTGTTATTTCTGCACTCTTGTTTGTCTGTTCTGAAATTACACCAATATTTGCTATGCTTTCATTCATCTCGGTGGCGACCGTACTTTGTTCCTCAGCCGCCGTTGAGATCTCATCACTCATGGAATGAATGATGCTCACAGATTTTGCAATACCGCTTAGCGACCCACCAACTCTATTAATACATTCCACACTTTTTATTGCCTGCTCACTACTTTTATTCATCACTTCCACTGCAGATATGGAACCTTTCTGTAACGCTTCAATCATCTCCTGAATCTCAGCTGTAGAAGTCTGTGTGCGTCCAGCAAGCGTTCTAACCTCATCGGCAACCACAGCAAAACCACGTCCGTTTTCACCTGCCCTGGCAGCTTCTATTGCCGCATTCAAGGCCAGTAAATTAGTCTGTTCGGCAATACCACGAATTACATCCAGAACGCCTCCGATATCATCACTTCTTTCACGCAGATCTGAAATCACATCAGATGCAGTATGAATTTCACTCTCAAGATTATTAATAACCTCAATTGTTTCACCTAATACCTTTTCTCCAGCAATCGTTTCCGAATCCGCATTTGAAGCCGCAATCGCCGCTTCACCTGAATTTTTAGCGACTTCTTCTACAGTCGCCACCATTTCAGTCATGGCTGTCATCAACTGCTCAGTCTGTATTTTCTGCGTATTAACACTCTCAGCAGTGCTTTCTGCAACCGTTGACAACTGACCTGCATTAGCACCCAATTGCTCAGTTGACATAACAACATCTCGAATCAATGCATGCAATTTATCTAAAAATAAATTAAATTTAGAAACCACCTGCCCAGTTTCATCACGGGTGTTAGTTTCTAATCTTTGTGTTAGATCGCCTTCCCCTCTTGCCAGCTCTGTTAAAGATAAAATAATTTTGTTCAGGTTTTTCGATATCAAGGTGGATACAACTAACAATGAAAGAGAAACCAATGAAACAATCACGCTACCAATAACCAGGCCAATAATAACAAGTTGATCTGATGCGGCCTTTGCCACCTCCAGCTCTTCATTAAACTCGCTATATCGACTTTCTCTAAAATTTTTCAACTTGCTGCTATATTTATTCAATGCGGCGGCCATAATGGCTGATTCCTTCTGCATATCTTCCATCTCCATGGTTCCTTCCAGCATCTCTACTGTAAAGTTTTTGCTGATCCTGTAATAATCATTAAATAAACTGGACAAGCTGCTAACAGCTTCATCCATTGCAGGGTAAATTTCTTTGATAGACTTAAGATCTTTCCTTATCAAATTCGCATATTCTGACGCATCATCTACAAGATCCATCTCGCCACTAATAACTGCACTGGTAAATGACTCCTTTATTTTATCCAGCGCCACAATATTTCTATCAGTCACTTCAAGAATGGGGAAATAAACCTTCCCGACTTTATCAAGCCTGACTGAATTATCATGGGCAACCATGTAATTCAAACCAACAAACAGAACAAACCCACCACTTGCCACAACGGCCACGAGGAGCAGTTTGTATTTAACAGGAAGATCTTTTAGCCACTGCATTTTTATTACTCTCTAACTAAGGTACACGTTTTATCCGTCTTAACTGGTGAAACAGGCAACATCACTCAGGGAATCAGGAAAGCCCACTGAATAACATATTCATTATAGGACTCCCCAACTTTCGGATTAATGCTTGATGCCTGAAATTTAAGCGCGTTACTTTCTGAAAGATCATAACGTAGTGCAGCAACATGCCGAGTTTCCTTCTTCGTGCCTAACAACACAAAATAAGCATCATTGTCATCAAAATCCACCGACTCATAACGATAAACAGGTTTAAGTGTTTCGGTTACCTGATAACCCAACTGAACATAATAGGCTGTACCCGTATGGCTACCAGCAGATCCATATTTGTCATCATTTTTCAAACTATAATATTCCGCCATCATATCAAGCTCATCGCCACTGTATTTAAGGTCAATGCCCGTGATAATCTGTTCAACAAGCGTCTCTCCCGTTGCGATACCTGATACTCCTGTTGCACCCGATTCGGCAATATTATTTGACATCAGAGCAAGCCCTAACGCCAGCGGCATACTTTCCATGCTATAGGTGACTCGCGCGCCCGGTGACTTGCTACTATTTGGATCGGAAACATTGTTGATTTCAATCTCACCACTACCATAACCATCATTGGTATTATAAGATGGGCCATTACCAAACTGGAACTCATAGCCCAAGACGCCATTCCCTGCCTGCACCTCACCTTCAAACAGTACGCCAACAGAATGCAGTGGTAATATCGCACTGGAACCATCCTCAAAATCTAGAAAAGCAGGACGTGTGGCAGTATCGAACAACAACGCACCATGATGATAATTTCTATTCCAGTAACCCAATGCACTATGGAAACGTCCCGCGCTAATACTCAGGTTTTCATTCAAACTTCGGCGAATCCACAAACGTTCGAGATCGATAACGAATGCACTGCCATCATTCTCAAATACCAGCTCGATAAAGGCATCGGTTTTTTCGTCAATAGATTGTCGAGCATAAAAATCCAGGCCACCCAGAGCAAAGGCATTAGTGCCGCCAGCCTGACTGCTATCGTTATAAGTTACATCTGCGAACACACCAAACTCTACCGCTTGCACTGACATCATATTTGCTGACAAGATGGTACTAACCACTAAAAATTTTGTGCTTTTCATATTAGGCATTGTCTTCTCCCTAAAACTAAAATAAATTTATCGACATTCAAGGTTGTTTAAATAAAACCTTAACTGTTCCATTTACCGAAGCGCTATCTACATAACCCAAACCACCTGAGGTGGATGCCACCCATTCAAGCACGGCAGCATCATTGGCCATTACTTTGGGTGGAGCACCTTTACCGGAAAAAACCACTTTCGCCCAATATGCTTTTAACTGACTGCTATTTTTCTTTACCACGGTTTTGTAAAATTTTTCATACACAGATGATCCTGCCGCCTGATCGACAACAACAGGTTTACCACCACCGGGGATCAATTTTGATTTAGCCAACCATAGTTTTGAAACTTGTTTAGCTGTAAGTGAGTCTGCCGCAATAGATTTATTTCCAACGACAGAAATATCGGCATAACAGCTCAGGCTTAATGCTGATAGACTTGCTGCCATTACCCATCCTGCTATTTTTGATCTACCCATATTTTTCTCCCTGCTCATATTGTCTTTGTCGATAACAGAGACACCCATAATTTTATGCGTTAAAACGTTGCATAAATTTCATATGAACTATCGGGATAATCTTAAATAACTTTAAATTATTCTAAAATAAAATAGGCCAGAATAATTATGTGCTTTTGATCGCTGTTATATAAACGAAATATGCACATTACAACGTAAGTAAATGCGATATAAATATAGGGGTTTTGCTTACAAAGATAGATCTGAGGAAGGTGAATAATAAACTTCCCCGTAGCAAGCTGACAGGATATGAGTAGGTTCGCCTTTAGGCGAACATGTGCGGCTGAAGCCGCACCTACGATGTTGCTTCGCGGCAAGCAGCGGGAAATTTAACCCGTAGAGGTTAGTGCAATCTAATCAGCATCAAAGATGCTAACAGCGGCATTGAAGTAGTTGCCACAAATGCGCGGCGGGGCGAAGAGGAAATGTTCGGTAACCATCAAGATACTTTGCTAATTCAGTGAAATTTAAAATGACCCGGGCATGCTGACATATGCTCGCAACATAAGATCTGAATCCCAGGGAAGAATCCGAACATAATCGGGTGCGCTGAGATCTAGCTTGGCATAGATGTCAATGTTGTACTCAGTATACTCAGCACTGAAAATATATTCGCTACCCTTGCTCCATCTGTCGGAACGATAACCCGCATCAACTTATACTGACTTTCCAGCCAAGGCCTCACTGCTACCCCAGAGCTGTGCAACCGCAGACAGGGCATACGCATTAGCAAAATTCGTACGCGCATCAAGCATCAGTGAATAAGCTCCCGTACCATGCCCATAATCACTGCGCCCATAACCACGCGTCTTTGGCACATCATCATCAATTTTCAGATAGTAAAGACCGGCGAATGCCGCGAGGTCGATGCCCACATGTTCCCTGTCAGAGTTAAACACTTATTCCGGACACAAGCTTATAAACTACTTTTCCACCGAACTAACCGTATTGCGCTTACCTCTGAGGTCGAGCAACCAGCTCAGATTCGTCGCGGGAGAAAAGCGATGCAACGTGCCTTCCGTCAGAAAAGCAGTGCGAAACCAAATGGGAATATGATCAGGATCCGGCTCGTCCTTGTCCCAATCGAAATAGACATCAGCATAACCACTCAACAAAAACCCCGATTCGGTAACATGCTCACCGGAGACCCCACGCTAAGCCCAAGCGCATGTGAATCAACATTGGGTACGACGAAATCATGCGCACCAACGTTAAGCTTCCGGTCTGTCGCGTAAATAGGTTGCGCTACATTGAGAATCGAGCGTGACAGAACTAGGCAGATAATTATCTATTTTTTTATGTTTATTTCTCATCAAGCAAATCAGTAACTCAGCGTGTTAAAAAAACACGACTAAATCACCGGCATTTTGCTATCGGTTTTATTCTGCATAAACGCAAAAAGGACATCTTTCGATGCCCTTTTTTTGATCTGGCGGAGAGCGAGGGATTCGAACCCTCGATGGGCGTTAACCCATACACCCTTAGCAGGGGTGCGCCTTCAGCCACTCGGCCAGCTCTCCTTTTGAGGTTGCAAAGGATACTAGGGCAAGGGGCTAAGGTAAAGAGACTTTAGCCTCCCTGTTCAGCTTTTTCCCGCTCTTCCTGCTTGATCCGCTCATAAATTTCTTCTCGATGAACAGCAATTTCCTTGGGTGCATTGACGCCGATTCTAACCTGATTGCCTTTGACGCCCAGCACCGTCACGGTTACTTCGTCACCAATCATCAGCGTCTCACCTACTCTGCGCGTTAATATCAACATTTATGTTATCTCCTGTTTTGCTTCTTGACTTGCATAGTTGCTTTCCTTGCCACTGCTCGGGCGGAACCCGGCTAGTATATCGTCAAAAAGACATCATACTTAAGTAAATTTCAGATTACTTCCATCGCCAGAATTTCACCGATGAATTCAATCAATTCTTCAGGCAACGGACGCTTCATCAGCAAGATCAAATGCTGAGTGTAATGCGCGCACACCTAGTTCCAGGTACTTTTCTTCCACTACAACCGAAATTTTGATCTCCGAGGTGGAAATCATTCGGATGTTAATACCTTCGTCTGCCAGCGTTTTAAACATCTTGCTGGCCACACCGGCATGGGAACGCATCCCCACACCGACGAGTGAAATCTTGACAATAGCCTTATCACCACTCACTTCCCGAGCATTCAAGCTACGAGCGGTCTGTTCGAGAATGGCCATCGCTTTGTCATAGTCATTGCGATGCACGGTAAAAGTAAAATCCGTAGTCGAATCAGCAGCGATATTCTGAATGATCATATCAATTTCGATATTTGCATCGCCAATCGCACCCAGTATTGTATGCGCGGTGCCAGGCTGGTCTGGTACACCCAGAATTGTCAGCTTGGCTTCATCCCGGTTAAACGCGATACCGGAAATGACAGGCTGCTCCATGTCGTCATCCTCAAAGGTTATCAGTGTTCCGTCCCCTTCTACAAAGGAAGACAGTACACGTAATCTAACATTATATTTACCCGCAAATTCCACTGCGCGGATTTGCAGCACCTTGGAACCCAGACTGGCCATTTCCAGCATTTCCTCGAAGGTAATGCGATCCAATCGTCGAGCTTCGGGTACAACCCGTGGATCCGTGGTATATACGCCATCCACATCGGTGTAAATCTGGCACTCATCGGCTGTTAGCGCTGCCGCCAGAGCAACCGCCGTGGTATCCGACCCCCCTCGTCCCAGCGTGGTAATATTACCCTGTTCATCCCGTCCCTGGAAACCCGCTACCACGACCACACGTCCCGCATCCAGATCGGCACGCATGCGAAATTCATCTATATTCAAAATCCGCGCCTTGGTGTGCGAATTATCGGTGAGAATATGCACCTGCGGCCCGGTGTAAGAACGTGCCGGGCAACCCCGTTGGTTCAAGGCCATACTCAGCAGGGCAATGGTCACCTGCTCGCCGGTCGCAACCAGCACATCATATTCGCGCGGCTCAGGTTTATCTGCAATCTGCGTCGCCATTTCAATCAGGCGATTGGTTTCACCACTCATTGCCGAGACCACCACCACCACATCATGACCAGCATCGCGGGCAGAAATAATTTTTTCTGCCACGTTTTCGATCTTCTCGACGGTTCCTACCGAAGTACCGCCATATTTCTGGACAATTAGAGCCATTAAACGTTAATTACACAAATATTACACGCGAAAAGTGGGGCGAATTAAACACTACTTTACCCTAGATTGGAAGCAGAATGCGCTAAAAATCACCATTTATTCAATACCTTAAACTTTTAAACTGCAAGGTTTAATCTCGATTTCACCCAACCACTCACGGCAGCCAGTGCGGCATCCAGATTCTCGGGCTGATTACCGCCAGCCTGCGCCATGTCTGGCCGCCCGCCACCACGCCCACCGACCTTTTCGGCGACTAGGTTCACCAGCTCACCCGCCTTGATCCGATCTGTACAATCCTTGCTCACTCCGGCAATTAAACTGACCTTGCCGTCTTTTACCGTGGACAGGACAATTGCCGCGCTGCCCATTTTTTGTTTTAGCTGATCCACTGTATCACGCAGGGATCTGGGATCAACACCATCCAGTTTTGCCGCCAGTATTTTGATACCCGCAATTTCTACCGCCTGCTGTGCCAGATCGTCGCCCGTGGAACTGGCCAACTTGCCTTTCAGCTTTTCTAATTCCTTTTCTGCCGCTCGGTTTTTATCTACTAATTGCTGCACCTTATCGCGAAGAATTTCCGGTGTGGCCTTCAGCATAGCGGCAATCTCAGTTAACAGGTTTTCGTGTTCATTAACCTGTTGCAGCGCACCCGACCCACTCACCGCCTCGATGCGGCGCACACCCGCAGCCACCCCCGTCTCCGACAGCAATTTAAACAGGCCAATATCACCAGTGCGTTTCACATGGGTTCCCCCACATAGCTCGACTGAAAAATCGCCCATGCTCAGAACCCGTACCTTGTCTTCGTACTTCTCGCCAAACAGCGCCATCGCACCGCTATTCTTCGCTTCATCCTGATCCATAATGTTGGTGACAACCTCATGGTTCTGACGAATATGCTGATTCACCAAAGCTTCAATCTGCACTAGCTGTTCAGGACTAAGCGGCTCAAAATGAGAAAAGTCGAAACGCAAACGATCATCACTAACCTGTGAGCCTTTCTGGGTAACATGCTCACCCAGTAGTTCGCGCAACGCCGCATGCAGCAGGTGTGTGGCCGAGTGATTATAGGCGATGGCCTGACGACGCTGACTATCCACCTGCGCCTCAAGCTTATCTCCCTGCGCCAGCGAGCCTTTCAGCATACGTCCAAGATGAACAAATACCTTGCCCTGCTTTTGCGTATTCTGAACTTCAAATTCTGCCGAATCGTTAAACATTCGGCCTGTGTCACCCACTTGCCCACCCGACTCCGCATAAAAAGGCGAGTGCGTCAGTACCAGCATGCCTTCCTGACCGGCTTCCAGTGTGCGGGTGGGTTTTCCTTCGCTTAATAATTCACTCACCACCACCGACTCACTGAGATGATCGTAACCGGTAAATTCTGTCTTACCGCTAAGCTTCAAACCTTGACCATAATCAACTGCAAAAGCATTGGCAGATCGAGCGCGAGTACGCTGGGCTTCCATCTGTGTCTCGAAGCCGGGTATATCCAGTTCCAGCTCTCGCTCGCGAGCGATGTCAGCGGTTAGATCTACCGGGAAGCCGTAAGTGTCATAGAGTTTAAAAACCGTCTCACCGGGAATAACGCGTCCAGATAAATCCTTGATCACATTTTCAAGAATCCCCATGCCCTGATCCAGAGTTTCAGCAAAGCGCTCTTCTTCCTGCTTCAATACCCGTTCGACCCGTGCCTGTGCTTTCGCCAGTTCGGGATACGCCTCGCCCATCTCGGTGACAAGGGCGGCCACCAGTTTATAAAAGAAGGGATCGCGCATCCCCAGCTTATGCCCGTGACGCACCGCACGACGAATGATACGCCGCAACACATAGCCCCGACCTTCATTTGAGGGCATCACGTCATCAACAATCAGGAAGCTACAGGAACGAATATGATCGGCAATCACTTTTAGTGAGTTGTTGTCTTTATCCTTGCAGTCACTGACCGTCATCACCGCAGCAATCAAATTTTGAAACAGATCAATATCGTAATTACTATGGCCGCCTTGCAGGATAGCGGCCAGCCGCTCAAGTCCCATGCCAGTATCCACCGAGGGTTTAGGTAATGGATGCAACACACCATTTTTATCACGGTCGTATTGCATGAAAACCAGGTTCCAGATTTCGATATAACGATCACCGTCTTCATCAGGCGTCCCCGGGGGGCCGCCCGCAATATCTTCACCATGATCATAAAAGATTTCAGAACAGGGGCCACAGGGACCGGTATCACCCATCGACCAGAAATTATCTTTAGCGCCTATACGGGCAAAATGAGCCGGATCGATGTGCATGTCTTTAAGCCAGATATCGGCGGCCTCATCGTCCTCTTCAAATACGGTGATCCAGAGTTTTTCAGCCGGTAATCCTAACCTGACCGTCAGAAATTCCCATGCATAATTAATTGCTTCACGTTTAAAATAATCACCAAAACTAAAGTTACCCAGCATTTCAAAAAACGTGTGGTGGCGCGCGGTGTAACCCACATTTTCCAGATCATTATGTTTGCCTCCGGCACGCACACAGCGTTGCGAACTGGTCGCACGAACATACTTACGCGTTTCCTCACCTAAAAACACATCCTTGAACGGCACCATGCCTGCATTGGTAAACAACAGCGTCGGATCATTACCCGGCACCAATGAGCTGGAGGCCACGACTTCATGGGCTCGTTCGTGGAAGAATTCCAAAAAGGCGGTTCTGAGTTCTGCGCTGGTTTTTATACTGTTTTTCATATTGTTTTTACGTTTTATTCATGTCGTCCCTGCTTCCCGCCTAACGTACTGGGCAAACAGGTTTTCTGCTGGCAATCCCCAGCCTACAAGTAATTAATTCTTTGTTCCTTATTTAAAAGCGGCATCGATCTGTTCGTAGGTAAAACCACGCTGCTGTAAAAACCGTGCCTGACGCATGCGCTGCTCATACTCACTCGGCAAACCTTCACCAAACCGTTTGCACCGCACTTCCTGTGCCAATTCATACCAGCTTGCCGCTTGCTGATCCAGAAACTGTTTTATGATCGTATCGCTCACACCGCGCGATGTTAGTTCCATTTGTATTTTCAATGGACCACTACCACGCTGTCTGCGCGCATTTACATATGCTTCAGCAAACCGTACATCACTGAGCAGTCCATCATCAACCAGTCTGTCCAGCGCATCACTAATGTCATCGGCACTATATTCCTTTTGCGCTAACTTCTGTTCCAGCTCCTGCCGACTATGCTCGCGGCGAGCCAGGTAATTCATCGCCGATTCACGCAGTGAACGCGCCATCTCAATTTATAAACTAACTGGCCGCATCAGCCAGCTGTTGTTGCAACAGGTTGCTGTTGTATTCAAAACGGAAAAAATGCAGGCCATTCAGTTCCATGTTCTTTTTCAGACGCAGACGCAATTCACGCGCCACCTGCCATTGTTCGCCGGGCTGAGTTTTTATTCTGAATTTAATTTTCACGCCGGTACGTGTGAAACTATGAATACCCAGCAGATCAGCACCACCAACAAGGATATTCCGGAATCGATCTTCTGAACGCAACTCATCAACGGTGCGATTAATAAGCCCCAGCATTTTCTCAACATCATCATCATAATCAAGATAGAGTGCCACCGTCGCATAGGCGAATTCTTTGGTGAAATTCATCACTGTTTTTACTTCACCATTTTGAATATAAACCACCGTACCATCCAGATTGCGCAGGCGCGTAAATCGCAGGTTCACATCCTCCACCACCCCTTGATGCTCGCCAATACGAATAACGTCATTTACGCTGTACTGACCTTCCAGCACAATCGACAAACCTGCAAACATGTCACGAATCACATACTGGCCACCAAAGCCCAGAGCCATACCCAGTACCCCGGCACCGGCCAGCGTGGTGGTTGAACTAAAGCCAAATAATTTAAGAATCAGGAAGCCGCTAAACGAGATAACAACGACTGACACAACCCAGTTGCCAATTCGCATCAGGGTCAGGTAACGCAGACGACGCACTCCCTTTTCACTATACTCGGTTGGCGTCAGCCTGTGATCCAGCTTTCTGATCAGAACATTCTTGAGCAGAATAATCGCTAACGTTCCGAACAACACTCCAAAGAATAAAAGGGTCTTTTTTTCTGCGCTCAGCAACGCGGCACGGTTGGAATTAAGTTTAGTCAGCTCTTTTTTTAGCGCGGCAATTTCCTCCGCCCTGGCCACACTCTCGGCTACCGCCAAATGTGCTTCTTTCTGCTGCGCATCCAGCTCCTTCTGCATGCTAGCGTACTCACGCTTTATCTTACTCGCTTCTTTTTCCAGATTTTTTGCTTCTGCGGTAGCTTTATGACCACCTTTTTGCTGCGCTTCTTTGCGTGCTGTTTTGGCTCGCTGTTGTTTAAGTTTCAGCTCCTCTTCCTTAATCTTAAGTTGCTTTTCCATCGCATCTTTTTCAATCAGCAACTTCTGTCGCTCAACATCCGACTTACCCAGATCTTTTTTCTTTTCTTCCAGGGTTTTTTCGGTAGATTCAGTCAGTTCATCAAGCGCTTCAGCATCCAGCTTTCCTGCTGAGGGTGTCTCCGCTGTCGTCTCAACTGTTGTCAACGGCAGCTTTTTCAGCACGGCACTAGTACTATCTACGGCATAGCTAGACAGCGGAAGCATCAGCAGCAATAGTCCGGCAAAAAAATGGAGACTAAAATTAAATCTCATAGTGTCTAAATGACATCCACAAATAAATGAAAAAGGGTGACCCTGCGGTCACCCCTGCGAGCAGTGTGAGTTATCTCAGTCTTCAGCCAGTGCGACTTCCGCTTCAGGCTGTTTCCTGGAAACTGGTAAATCCAGCAATTTCTCACGGATGAGGGTTTCAATTTCCATCGCCATATCAGGATGCTCTTTAAGGAAGTTGCGTGCGTTATCCTTACCCTGTCCGATACGCTCACCATTGTAGCTATACCAGGCACCCGCCTTGTCAACCAGTCCTTCCTTTACCCCCAGATCGATAATCTCACCTTCGCGGGAAATACCTTCACCATAGAGCAGGTCAAAAACCACCTGTTTGAAGGGCGGTGCCACTTTATTTTTAACCACCTTGACCCGGGTTTCGTTACCGATGATTTCATCACCTTTTTTCAGCGCACCGATACGACGAATATCCAGTCGCACCGAGGCGTAAAATTTCAACGCGTTGCCACCGGTGGTGGTTTCGGGGTTACCAAACATCACTCCAATCTTCATTCTGATCTGGTTAATGAAAACCACCATGGTGTTGGAGCGTTTGATATTGCCGGTTAACTTACGCAGCGCCTGTGACATCAGACGTGCCTGCAAGCCCATATGCGAATCGCCCATATCACCTTCAATTTCAGCCTTGGGGGTCAGTGCTGCGACCGAATCAATCACTACGATATCCACCGCACCGGAACGCACCAGCATGTCGGTGATTTCCAGCGCCTGCTCACCGGTGTCAGGCTGAGAAACCAGCAGCTCATCAACATTCACACCCAGTTTTTCCGCATATAAGGGATCCAGCGCATGTTCCGCATCAACAAATGCGGCGGTGCCTCCCGTTTTCTGACACTCGGCAATCACTTGCAGAGTCAGCGTAGTTTTACCCGAGGACTCCGGGCCATAGATTTCAACTACGCGCCCCTTGGGCAGCCCACCTACTCCGAGCGCCACATCCAGGCTGATGGAACCGGTGGAAATTGTTTCTATGTCTCGGGCTGCGCTATTGTCGCCCAGACGCATAACCGCGCCTTTGCCAAACTGTTTTTCGATCTGGCTTAGAGCCGCGCTTAATGCCTTTTGCTTACCGTCATCCATTTTTATACCCTCACTTGCTGTTTGTAATCAGGAAACCGTATCCCTGGTCTCCGACCTGAATTATCTACGATAATTCTGTAAAATTTGCCACGCTATTATTCCATAGATTGAGTCTTGAGGTCAGCCCCGATTCAACTGTCATCAAGGCAGGGGTATTTTTACCCTCGGGCAGTTACCTCAGGATCTGAAGGGCGATCAACGCGACCTGTCCAGCATCGTCAGCACACCCTGCAACGCATACGCCACGGCCTGACGCCGAATCGCATCTCGCTCACCACTGAAAATCTGTTCTCGGGAAAGCTGTTGGATCTGACCGCTTGCTACCCTGTGCGACCAGGCGAACCAGACCAGACCGACCGGTTTGTCTGTTGTTCCACCTCCGGGACCGGCGATGCCGCTGATACCAAGTGCAAGGCTTGCCTGACTGTAATCCAGCGCACCACTCGCCATTGCCAACACCACGTCTTCACTCACGGCACCATGACGTTCCAGCAGGCTTGCCTCCACTCCCAGCATCTCCTGCTTGGCAAGGTTGGTGTAGGTAACAAAGCCGCGATCAAACCAGCGCGAGCAACCCGCGATATCGGTAAGTGATTTGGCGAGCCATCCCCCCGTACAGGATTCTGCACAGGCCAGCATCTGCCCCTGCGCCATGAGTGTCTCGCCCACCTGAGTAGACAGGCGTTGTAATTGCGTATCAGAAACTGAAATAAGCATTCATTTTTCGGATCAGCTAGTCATCTAAAATTTCCTGAATGACCGCCCCCACCTCATAGCCATCTTCATGACGCTGTTTATTCACTCGCACCACACTGACGTTGGCGTGCAGGGGAGGGGTAATCGTGTTTTCCGGCTGAATTTTGACTTCAAGCCGATTGCCCACTTCCAGCACCTGTTCAACAATGAACATCATCCCCCGGCCACTCAGATTAGTGACTTTTCCAACCTCATTCTGACCAGAATCGGGCAGACTGTACTGTATCTTGCAGTCCACATCGATACGGATATAGTCCCGTTTTTCGTCATATTCCCGTGGCATGTTTCCCCCTTTTCGCCGAATAAAAGACCCATCCCATGCATAAGCCATTGATTATGTAACTGGCATCCACTTTAGGGGATTTTCTATCTGCTTTGCAAGCCCAGCAGGCAAATCATACAGCGGACAGCCCGCACGAGTTGTCAAGCAATATTCCAACAAATAACCTCGATCAGCGCTAATATTTCCCTAAATATGTCAGGG
Organism: uncultured Thiohalophilus sp.; assembly: GCA_964539595.1. GTDB lineage: Bacteria > Pseudomonadota > Gammaproteobacteria > UBA6429 > Thiohalophilaceae > JAADGZ01. The sequence continues at coordinate 16,761 of CAZIJT010000020.1, forward strand.
TAAACGCCGATACTAGTGGGTAGAAATTAGCCAGTCTCAATCTACTGCCTGAATTCCTCAATTGACTGAGCCTCTCTCAACGGACTGTTTTTTCATATGTATGTAAGTGGCTAAAGATGAAAAACAAATTTAAGAACCTCTCAATATCCAGCAAGATCAATATTACTCTTGTCTTTGTATTTACGGTTATCCTCGTAACCAGCATTTTGCACATGATCCACAATGAACGTGCGATGGTGGAAGAAGTCATTGAGCAACAGAATAAAGATACCGCTGATAGCTATTTTGACGCGATCAACACCATGATGCTAACCGGAACTATGGACAGGCGTGAGCTGCTGCGCAGTAAACTTCTGGCACGTCCCGGTATCACCGAAGCACGAATTCTACGCGGCACCGCAATTAGCGAACTCTATGGTCAGGGTCATGCCAATGAGCAGGCGCAGGATCAACTGGATGAACGCGCCCTGCAGGGCGAAGCTATTGTACAAATTGATGAGATAAACAATGAACGCATTTTAACGGTCATCAATCCACTCAGAGCAACCGATAACTTCCGTGGCACCAATTGTCTGGGTTGCCATGCCAATGCTAAATCAGGTGATGTCATTGGTGCCGTGCGCATCAGCTACTCCCTGAAGGCACTGGATGCCGCCGTTAACCGTAATCTACTTAGCTCAACGTTAATGCATGTCGTGCTTTTCGCCCTTGGGCTGATCTTGATGGTTTTCATCCTGCGCGTTGTTATTAATAAACCACTCCATAATCTACGTCAGACTATCGAGTTGATCGATGAACAGGCCGATCTTCAGCGACGAGTACAAATCCACGCCGAAGGCGATGAAATCGGCAAAGTCGGTAAGGCCTTTAATCGAATGCTGGAAAAATTTCAGCACAGCCTGCAACAGGTCAGGGATGTCAGCCAGCATGTTGCCTCTATTGCCGATAACATTACCGAAGTTTCCGAACAAACTGCACAAAGCACGCGCACCCAGTGCAGCGAAACCGCTCAGGCCGCCACCGCAATCAATGAGGCGACCGCCAGCACCGAGGAAATTGCCCGCAGTGCCCGAGACACCGCACAAACCTCACAGGAAGCTAAGGATACAGCACAATCCGGTGCATTAATCGCCACTAATGCGATAGTTGGTATTGACGTACTGGTCGATGAAATTAGCCAGGCCACAGAAACCATCAACACGTTGAATGGTGAGACGGAAAATATCGGCGTAGTACTCGAAGTGATCAGCAAAATTGCCGAACAAACCAATCTGCTGGCCTTAAATGCGGCCATCGAAGCCGCCCGCGCCGGTGAGCAGGGACGAGGTTTTGCCGTGGTTGCCGATGAAGTTCGCAGTCTGGCTTCTCGTAGCCAGGAATCCGCCGCCCAGATTCAGGAGATGGTCGAATCACTGCAGGCCGGTGCAAATCAGGCCGTTGCCGCTATGGGCACAGCCAGTAAGCAGGCAGAAACCTGTTCCGAGCAGTTCGAGGAAACCGCCGAATCTCTGGCCATGATATCAGGCAATGTCGGGGACATATCGGGGCAAAACAGCCAGATTGCTACTGCAGTAGATGAACAACGCGCAGTAATGGAAGAAAGCAACCGCAACATCGTCAGCATTAACGAGCTTTCAGAGCAAACTGCCGAGGGAGCCAGCCGCACCGCACAGGTTAGCGAGGAGCTACAGCAACAGTCCCAACGCATGCAGGCGCTGGTGGCCAAATTTAAAATCGAATAAATGTCCTCTCTCTCCAGCAAACTCCAGCTATAGGCGTCCATCCCGGATTCGGATACACTTTCCGGCATGGACGCTACGCTCGCCAAAACAAATCCCCATACCCCGATGATGCAGCAGTACCTGCGCATCAAAGCCGACTATCCTGATACCTTGCTGTTCTATCGCATGGGCGATTTCTATGAGCTTTTTTTTGATGACGCGCATAAGGCCGTACGTCTGCTCGATATTACCCTGACCGCCCGTGGCCAATCTAACGGCAAGCCCATTCCTATGGCCGGGGTGCCCTACCACGCCGCTGACAACTATCTGGCTCGGCTGGTCAAACTGGGCAAGTCCATTGCTATTTGTGAGCAAATTGGCGACCCGGCCAGCAGCAAGGGGCCGGTGGAGCGCAAGGTAGTGCGTATCGTGACTCCCGGCACCCTGACCGATGAAGCTCTGCTGGAAGAACGCCATGACAATCTATTGGCCGCTATTTTCCGTGATGCAGATAACACCGGCATAGCCAGCCTCGACATGGCCAGCGGTCGTTTTCGGCTATTGCAAATCAGCGGCGACGAAGCGCTTGGCAGCGAACTGCAACGCCTGCAACCGGCTGAATTACTAATCAGCGAGGATCTGGGCGAAGAGGACTGGCAGACAAGCTTAAGCTGCCTGAAACGCCAACCGCCCTGGCGCTTTGACACCGACAGCGCCCAGCGCCTGCTCTGCGAACAATTCCAGACGCGGGATCTCAAAGGCTTTGGCTGTGATGATGCACCACTGGCCGTGCGTGCCGCCGGTTGCCTGCTGCATTATGTGCAGGAAACCCAGCATGGCGTGCTGCCGCATATTCGTAATTTGCAGGTCGAACGACGCGAGGACAGTCTCATTCTCGATGCTGCCAGCCGCCGTAATCTGGAGCTGGATCATAATCTTGGCGGCCAGCACCAGCACACCCTGGCCGGGATTCTGGATCACAGTGCCACGCCCATGGGCAGCCGTCTGCTACGCCGCTGGATTCACCGGCCTCTGCGTGATCATAGTATTTTGCGCCAGCGCCAGCAGGTAATTGCTCGGCTTTACGAGCAGCATCGCTTTGAAGATCTCCATCCCCTGCTCCAGCAAATTGGCGATATCGAACGCATCCTCACCCGCATTGCGCTGAAATCTGCCCGTCCCCGCGATCTCAGTCGCCTCGGTGCAGCATTAGCGCTGTTACCCGATATTCACCAGCTGTTAATAAATAGCGAAGGCTGGCTAGCTGAGCTACTACAGCAGATCAGCGAATTCCCACAGGTTCAGTCCCTGCTGCAACGCGCCGTCATCGATGCCCCGCCGCTGTTGATTCGTGATGGTGGCGTCATCGCATCCGGTTACGATACGGAGCTGGATGAACTGCGGGGTTTGCAAACTAATGCCGGTGAGTTCCTCGATGAACTGGAACAACGCGAACGTGAACGCAGTGGCATCAACAGCCTCAAGGTAGGCTATAACCGGGTTCACGGCTATTACCTTGAGGTCAGCCGTCTGCATTCAGAAAACCTGCCCGATAATTATCAACGTCGCCAAACCCTGAAGGCCGCGGAACGCTACATTACCCCGGAACTCAAAAGTCTGGAAGATCGGGTACTCAGCGCCAATGAACGCGCGCTGGCACGGGAAAAAAAGCTTTACCAACAATTACTGGACAAGCTGCACGAGGATCTACCCAAACTACAGATCAGCGCCCAGGCGCTGGCCGAGCTGGATGTGCTCAAGACCCTGGCCGAACGCGCGCACAGCCTGCAACTAAACCCACCTCTACTGGATGACAGCGCCGGACTGGAAATCCGCAACGGTCGCCATCCAGTGATTGAACAGGCACAGTCCGACGCTTTCACCCCCAACGATATTCAGCTCAACCCACAACAACGTATGCTGATCATCACCGGTCCTAATATGGGCGGTAAATCCACCTATATGCGCCAGACGGCACTGATCGTACTAATGGCGCATATCGGCAGCTATGTCCCGGCTGAGTCGGCGCGTATCGGCCCGATTGATCGTATTTTTACCCGCATCGGTGCCAGCGATGATCTAGCCAGCGGTCGCTCCACCTTCATGGTGGAAATGACTGAAACTGCCAACATCCTGCACAACGCCACCGAACAAAGTCTGGTGCTGATGGATGAAATCGGTCGCGGCACCAGCACCTTCGATGGCCTCTCTCTGGCCTGGGCCTGCGCACAAACACTGGTACGCGATATTCGCGCATGGAGCCTGTTTGCAACCCACTATTTTGAACTGACCCGACTACCCGAAATTCTGTCCGACTGCGCCAACGTACATCTGGATGCGGTAGAACATGATCACGGCATCGTCTTCATGCACCGGGTGTTGCCCGGCTCGGCAAGCAAGAGTTACGGCCTACAGGTAGCCGCGCTGGCCGGGGTGCCCGACACCGTGATTCAGGAAGCACGAGAAAAACTGGCACAGCTGGAAGCGCCCACCACCACCGAGCAGACTCATCAGACCGAAAAACCAGCCACCCCTTGCAAGTCATCCGCGATTGAGAAAACATTGGCAGCCATCAGCCCGGATGATCTCAGCCCCCGCGAAGCCTTGGCCTTAATTTACCAATTGAAAAAACAGCAGAAAAATCATACCCTTTAACTTCTTTTCTATGGGCATCTATCATGACCTATGTCGTAACCGATAATTGCATCAAATGTAAATACACTGACTGTGTCGAAGTCTGCCCGGTTGACTGTTTCCATGAGGGGCCAAATTTTCTGGTGATTGATCCAGAAGAATGCATCGACTGCACGTTGTGTGTGCCCGAGTGCCCGGCTGAAGCCATTTTTGCCGATGATGAAGTACCGGATAACATGAGCCACTTCACCGAGCTAAATGCCGAACTCAGTAAAGAGTGGCCGGTGATCAGTGAAATGAAAGCTGCCCCTGAGGATGCCAAAGAATGGGACGGGCTGCCTGATAAACTAAAACATCTGGAACGCTGAACATTCCATGAACTGAAGTAGTGTCTTCACAAGATACTGTTTAAATTCAAACAAATAAAAAAACAGTGCGCAAAAAAAAAGGCGATCAAAATGATCGCCGTGTTTGAATACCTTGCAGGCTATCCCGCCTGTATCTCGGTGCAGTACCCGATTTTTAGAAATTAACCTCCTGTCAATTTCTTAACAGCATCCTGCTCTGCCATCTATCCTTGTGTCCCTGTCTGGCTTCCAGCCCGGTTCCACTTTTCCCTGTGCGCTCCATATCAAAAACCTTGTGGTCTGAATTTCATCAGACAAATTGCTTCTGAACATGGTTAAAGAGTGTGCACAAGAACCTTAAAATGTTAAATCAGGGAATACCCTAAATTTTCTCTCAGTTATTTCGTTTTGAGCAGTTCGTCACAAAACGGAGCAGACTTATTTTGCCGCTTCCTGATCCAGAATTGCCGCCAGTCGCTGCGGAGGCACATAGCCGGGCACCAGTTGGCCACTTTCCAACACCAGGGCTGGCGTGCCGCGCACGCCAATCATCGTGCCCATTTTGAAATGATCCGCGACCGGATTGTCGCATTTGGCACTTTTAACCGACTCATTATTCTTCGCCTGAGTCATGGCTTTTTTACGATCTTTGGCACACCAGACTGCCACCGCCTTGTCATAGGAGCCAGAGCCAATGCCCGCCCGGGGATAAGCCAGATAACGCACCCGAATTCCGAGTTCATTGTATTCATCAATAGCATTATGCAGTTTGCGGCAATAGCCGCAGTCAATATCGGTAAACACGCTAATGGTGTGTTTCACCTTGCCATTTTTCGGGCTAAAAACAATCATCGACGCTTCACCCAGCTCATCAATGGCCGCCATCCGCGCCTTGCCACGTAGACCCTGAGTGATATTGGTATTGGTAGCAACATTGATCATGTCACCGTTAAGAATATAGCGTCCATCCGCACTGGCATAAAACAGACGCGGAGGAATCGACACCAGATAGAGATGGGGCATCGGGCTGGTCTGAATGTTTTCCGCTGGCACACCCAGCTTTGCAGAAATAACTTTACGCGCAGTTTCCAGATCATCGCTAACGGCAATCGTTGGCGAGGCAAGTAGAAACGAAACAAATATAAGAAAAATGGAAAGGGGAAATAAGCGCATAAATTTACCTTAAAATATAGTGGGAATATGAATTCTGAGCGGCATCAACAGTTACAAAAGAGTATACCTGTTTCAGCCTTGGCGCGGCAGTCTACCCGGTTTTTTAGCCCGCCGACGTTTTTATCTGACCGATAACGTTCCCGTGAGTTCAACCTCAATAGCAGCAACCACGAGGAGAATGCATCCTGTGAATATTTTTGAGGCACAGCCTGGCCATTATGGGCGTATCCGTATTATTCACCCAATCTTCGAAATCGGGAATTCAATACCTTCATGCCTCAGCAACCAGTGTTTTATTCTCACTTCAGCCCCCTCGGTCTGGCCACAAAAACCACCCAGACCGCTGGCGGATACTACCCGATGGCAGGGCACGATAAGGGGCACAGGATTATCTCGGCAGGCATTGCCCACCGCACGGGGACTACTATGCAGCTCATCCGCCAGCTGACCATAGGTTTTTGTTTTTCCTGACGGAATCTGTCGCAGCGCATGCCAGACGCGTTGCTGGAAGTCGGTGCCGCTGAGGTTCAAAGGAAGGCTGAACGAACTACTTGCTGAAGAAAAATAGTGCTGAAGCTGCTTCTTGAGTTCGTGCATTAATGGGGTGATTAGTTGCTCCGTAGATCCCGCGCTATGCAAAAACCTTAATTGGCAAATAGCAGCATCGTCAAACTCTATTGCCAGACCACCGATTGGGGAATCAAAATACATATTATCTGTGCCTCATCCTGCCGATCTCTCATTTTGATAATTTAAGCATGGATTTTTGCTAAAGCCCAATGCTCACCTACCGATACTACTGCAGTGCAAACAAGGAGAACAGCCATGCCATTGATTCGTTTCAGCCTGATTATGATGGGGCTTATATTTTTTTCAAATAGCCCAGCCTCAGCTGGCGGCGGAGGGGGAGGGACATCCCTGTATGTTTCTCTGGATCCTGCCTTTGTGGTCAACGTCAGTGATGGCCTACAGATCCGCCACATGCAGATCAGCTTGCAGGTGAAATTGAAACAGGCTGATTTTGCAGGCTATGTTGAAGAACACGACCCGGCCATTCGCCATGCCATGGTCATGCTTCTCAGTGGACAGGACGCCCAGCAACTGAAAACCGTGGCCGGCAAACAACAACTGATGAATGAAGCCCTGACCGCTATTCAGCAGGTACTGAGCGACAACATTGGCAACACCGGCATAGATGCGGTGTATTTTACTGATCTGATTATTCAATAGTCAGCAAGCTGGCTTGCATCACAGGCGGGATAAAAACTATCATGGCTGAATGACAACTTACCTGCCTGAAACAAACCCAGCCTTGTTAGCAAACCGCCCTCAACAAATGTTTAGCCATGTTCTTGCCCTTCTGCTTATCAGCGGTTTGTTATTCTGGGGGCAGCCGGTTTTCGCCGACAAAACCCAGCATTCCGCACCTCCTGCAAAAACACCTCACGTCACCCTGATCAACCGCGGCACAGACGAGCAACCGGTATTTGATGTCCGCAATAACTACAATGGCCCGATTGAATTTGAATTAACCGCTGATGAATTCGTTAATATGAAAAGCGAACCCGCGCTACCGATCCGCAAACTGATACCGGCAAAAACTACCGTTCACCTCTGTCAGCTGATGCAAATCAGCGCCAGCGAACCCTGGTCCTATACCTATTCAACCCGCTACGAACTGGGCAAACCCGGTGCGCGTCATCTGACCGGCAAAGCCTACCGTCTGCCCTTTGATGAGATTCAAAAACACCCTGTTTCCCAGGGATACGAAGGCGCGCGTAGTCACCAGACCCCCGCAACAAAATACGCTATTGATATCGACATGCCCGCAGGCACCAATGTTTTTGCCATGCGCAGTGGTCACGTAATGGAAATCAGCCATAAGCGGCTGGATGGAAACAAACAGGCCGTACCCGATCTACAGGTTCGCATCCTCCATCAGGATGGCACCATGGGGCTGTATGCCCACTTGATTAAAGGTTCTCTCGTCGTGCGTGAAGGACAGCGCGTGCAACGCGGACAACTTATCGCGGCCTCGGGTCCCAGCTATAACGAAAAAATCAAAGCCCATCTGCATTTCGCACTACAGCGAAATATCGGCATGCAACTAGAATCCATTCCCTTCCAGCTACTTGCCTACCCCGGCTCTGCGGTGACCCCCAAAGTCGGGTTAACTCTGCGCCACCCAGCGTATTAAGCGACTACCTACTAATCACTTGAAACGTAATTTCTGTAAATCACGCTGTAACACCGCCTTGCGGCTTGCGTCTTTGGTGACTCGTAAAAGATGTTGATATATTGCCCGGGCATCATCAAATAACCCCGCCTGTACCAACGCAACCGCGGCCTGATAACGTGCCGTCTGCGCCCAGGGCCCCATGTCTTTTGCGTCAGGATACATGGCCGACTTCAAATACAAAGCCGCCGCCTCGGCAAACTGTTGCTGCGCTTTTTTTGATTCCGCCATCCAGTAGTAAATTTCACGCTGGAGTTTTAGCTGATCGGTTAGATTTATAACTTTAGTCAGCAATAGATAAGCCTCAGCATGCAAACCCGCCGCCTGCAAATCAAAGATCACCTGCATTAACCTGTCCATTTGCAAAGCGTCAAACTGTGGGGTTTGCTGCAACATTTCATCCAGTGCCTGCGCGCCCTGTTCACCCTTGCCACCCAGAATCAAAATACGTGCCCGACGCAAATACCAGAAAAACTGATCCGCGCCTGCCGGGGGCTTCTTCACCGTTGCCATCAAAGCCGAAGCCAGTTCGATATCCGCGTTGGCTAAAGCAATATCAGCCAGCACATGCCGCGCGGCCAGCGGAATATCTTCATAGCTGGCAAAGCGCTTTGAATGCAAAAACAAACGCATCAATAACGGCTTGCCCTGCTGACGCTTACTCAGGCTATCAATAAAATCTTTTACCGCCGTCTCACGGCTGGCTTCGCTCTGCCCTTTGAACATCAGCAGCACAGTCAGTGAGCGCGAGCGCACAGGCTGTTTTGTTGCGGCACTCTGTGCCGCCTGTTGCCATTGCGCATCGGCTCCAATTAAAAACTGGGATTGATTGCCAATGCTAACGGCAAAATCCAGGTAGGCCTGCCACAACATATCGGCATCAAAATTAAAAAGACTTTTTTCTGTTTGACTGTTTTTGTCAGCACTGAGCACATGTTCAAGGGCATTGCTATGCGTTGCCAGATCAGCGCAACCCTGTGCGGCTTCGGCCACCAGCATCCAGAGTCCGAGCCTTGCTTTTTCATCCACTGATTTATTTCTTAACTGGCGCAGCCCCATTTGCATTATTTCCTGCGCCGAACGTGCATCACTACGCAATTGTGCGAGTAAGTATAACTGTCTGACTTCTGCTTCCTGGCTTCTGCTGGCCAGACGATCCACCGCTTCTTCGGCGCGTCCCAGTTCTAATAAAATTTTCGCATAGCGCAGAAGATCGCCCAGCTCCTGATTACCATAATCATGTTGCAGCCGCGCAGCCGCGCGATAGGCGTCCTGCTTTTGCCCCGAGACGCGATAGGCATCGATGATCATTCGCCGCCAGTTCAACAGATTTTTCTCAGCCACGGCGGGATCGTGCGCCTGAGTCCAGATCAAATCCTGCAATATCTTCAGTGCCGCCCGGCCTTTATTTTCTTTTATCAGCGCGCCTGCCAGTTCGGTTCGCGCCTGTATATAAAATTCTAATGGAACAATATCGGGTAAATTTTGCAGCCGTAGAATTAGCGCTAACCAGTTATGGGTGGCCTGATAGATCTGGATGCGCTGCTTTTCCTGCTCGACCCAACGCTCGGGATTATCGCTAATAGTTTGCTGTTGTTGCTCAAGCCGATTTAAAGCTAGATGCCAGACACCAATGTTGATCAGGTTTGTCACATCATTTTCAGACGTGGCCGTGAGAGGCGGTTTTATCGACGGCGCTTGCTCCGCCGCTAGCAAAGCCGTGCTAAAAAATAGCGGGACACTAAGCGCGCCCAGCAAAACCAGTCGGTAAAAATAGCGGGCACAAAAAAACGGACTGAATGCGATGCATCCAGCCCGTTTTTTATTTCCAGACCAGCGATGTGAAAACCAGGCGACGCTAACCACAGCTGAGCTTGCCTGCCGTTTAGCGGGACAGTTTTTCCTTGATACGTGCAGAGCGACCTGAACGTTCACGCAAATAATACAGTTTGGCGCGACGAACATCACCACGACGCTTCACTTTAATTTCAGCAATAGTCGGACAGTGTGTCTGGAACACACGCTCAACACCTTCGCCGTGTGAAATTTTGCGCACAGTAAATGCGGAGTTCAGTCCGCGATTTCGTTTGGCAATCACTACACCTTCAAAGGCCTGCAAACGCTCACGCGTGCCTTCCTTAATTTTCACCATAACAATCACGGTATCGCCAGGACCAAAGTCCGGGATATCGTTGTTCATTTGTTCTGCTTCCAGTTGTTCGATGATGTTGCTCATACTCTTAAGCCCCCAGGCTTCTATTACTCTGTTTCAATTTCATGTTCACGGATAAATTCCGTCAGTAAATTCTGTTGTTGCTGATCCAGTTCCAGATCATCCAGCAATTCTGCTCGTCGCAACCAGGTGCGACCCAGTGCCTGCTTTTCTCGCCAGCGCGCAATCGCGGCGTGATCCCCGCTGAGTAGCACTTCGGGTACCGCTTCCCCGTCAACCGTTTCCGGGCGGGTATAGTGCGGGTAGTCCAGCAGGCCGTCACTAAAGGAGTCCAGCTCAGCGGAATCCTCATGCCCCAATGCCCCCGGTAACAGGCGAATCAGGCCATCAATCAACACCATGGCGGCCAGTTCGCCGCCACTGAGAACATAGTCACCGATGGACCATTCCTCATCAACTTCGCTACCGATAAGACGTTCATCAACGCCCTCGTAGCGGCCACAAAGCATTACTATTCCTTCGCGTCTGGATAAATCCAGCAAACCGGCCTGATCCAGCTTACGTCCCTGCGGTGAAAGATAAATCACCTGACTGCCTGAACCGGCCTTTTCGCGCGCCGCTTTTATCGCTTCGCGCAAAGGCGGCACCTGCATCACCATCCCGGGCCCGCCCCCGTAAGGGCGGTCATCTACTGTGCGATGTCGGTCGGTGGCATAGTCACGCGGATTCTGAAATCCCAGTTGCAGGAGCGCATTTTTCAAGGCCCGACTGCTGATGCCATATTCCGTAATCGCCTGAAACATTTCAGGAAACAGAGTGACGACTTCAATTCGCATCACGCGCTCCCTGTTGTTACATCACTAATTAAAACTCAGGATCCCAATCGACTGTCATACAAGCCTGTTCAAGATCAATCTCTTTAATCACATCGCCGTGGATAAAGGGAAGCAGGCGTTCCTGCCCGTCCTCTTCGGCCCGCACCACGAAAACATCGTTGGCACCGGTTTCCATCATCTCGGTAATCACGCCCAGTTCAACCTTTTCCAGGGTCGAGACTTTCAGACCGATGAGATCACTCCAGTAATACTCACCTTCAGCGGTAGTTGCCAGCTGTTCCTGTTTAATCGCAACCCGCAAGCCGACCAGCAACTCTGCCGCATTACGATCCGAACAATCTGCCAGATGGGCAATAATTGATTTGCCCTGCTTTTTACCACTGAGAAGCTTGACCGCCTGCCACTGTGCCCCGCTCTCATCTTTGCATTCAAGATATAAGGGCGAATAGCTCAGGATATTTTCCCGGGGGCCGGTGTCAGAGTGCAACTTAATCCAGCCCTTAACACCAAACAGGCCGGACACTCGCCCGACCAGAATCATCTCGTCTGTGTGCTTCAACGTCGCTGCTGACTTTGGTATCGGCTCACAATCAACGTGCTAAGCAAATTACAACAAGGCTCAGGCTGCGGCCTGGTTGCTCTGTTCTTTGATTAATTTGCTAACGCGATCTGAAGCCTGTGCACCCTGGCCAATCCAGTGTTCAATCCGATCGCTGTCCAGATTCAGGCGAATTTCCTGACCTTTGGCGCGGGGATTGAAATAGCCAAGACGTTCAATATAACGACCATCACGGGCATTGCGGCTGTCAGTGACAACAACATGATAAAAGGGACGCTTCTTGGCGCCACCACGTGCTAAACGAATGCTTACCATTTCGTTTGAAATCCTCAATCAATACAAACAATTAAAGGCCACCCCGCTTGTAGCTGGACAGCCTTGTTCTTTATGGAGCGCGCATTTTACTCGAAATGGCGCAAAAGTGAAGGGTTTAGTGGAAATTTATTGCACAAATCGGGGGGAAATAAAAAATTCGGGAAAAATAAAAAATCTAACGCAAAGACGCTAAGGCGCAAAGATCGCAAAATTATGAATTTATCTCCCTTATCACGCAGAAACATGGGAACCAGTAATATAGATAATACTTTTCCTTGCGTCCTTTGCGCCTATGCGTCTTTGCGTTGAAAATCACGTCTTTGCGTTAAAAACCGCGTCTTTGCATCGAAAATCAGCCTCAGCCACCAAACATCCCCGGTGGCATGCCGCCGCCCTTGAGTTGGCGCAGCATCTTGCCCATGCCGCCCTTGCCCATTTTTTTCATCATTTTCTGCATCTGGGTGAA
>CAZIJT010000021.1:0-28070 GCA_964539595.1 uncultured Thiohalophilus sp.
GGAACATGCTCAAGCACTTCCAACAACAGTACAACATTTATAGATTCCGTTTGGAAAGGTAAAATTCTCGCATCACCATGGACATCAGGTTTATTTCTATATTGTTTTCCTGTTTCAGGATAATCAATGCGCACCAGGCAATTGCTTTCGGGTAGATTGTAAGATGCATTTCCACTACCAACATCCAATACCAATGAACGCCGTATAGAGGACAAAATCTGTTGTGACTGTTGATGTAGGCGATTAGCCTGATATTGAGGATGAAATACTGTGCATTTAAGCCTGTCACGGAATCGAGCCAGCCATGATATGCGAGTATTCGTTACCCCCAACTCAGTTTTCATTATCCACATGCTGGTTCTGATACATTAGAGTCGTAATCTGTTCAGAAATCAGGCCGATAAGAAAAATCAGTACTGAGGTAATAAACAACAGTACTCCCATATTGGTAAACCGAGTAGCGGTTAAATATGTATAACTATAATAGCCAATACTGGTGAGGAAAAAGAAAAAACTTATCGGCACAAAAATCTTCAATGGTGAATAGAGTGTACCCACTTTAAAGATAATCAATAAGAATCGCGCACCGTCTGATAACAAATTAATGTGACTCTTTCCAATCCGTTTATTAGCCGTGATAGAAAGGTAATCCACCAGGTATCCCGCACGGAAAAAAGACATGGTAATGGTCGTTGGATAGGAAAATCCGTTGGGTAAAAGATATAGAAAACGGCGAAATTTTTTCGCCCGCACGACACGAAACCCAGAGGTTAGATCTCGGATAGGACGTCGTACAATCCAGCTTGCCATACGATTATAAAGACCATTGGCTACCTTGCGCGCCAAACTTGCCTGCGAACTACTGTCACGAGCCCCTACCACCATATCAAAGCCACTGTACAACCGCTCCAGTAACCTGTCGATATCAGCCGGATCATGCTGACCATCTGCATCCATAAACACCAGCACTTTACCACTGGCAAAACGTGCGCCATGCTTGATGGCGGCACCATTACCCAGGCTATGCGCATGTCTCACACAGGTAACCTTATTCTGCGCACAAATTTCAGCTGTGTTGTCGGTCGAGCCATCATCTATGACGATAATCTCTGCGTCAGGATAGCGGTCTCGCAAATCAGGAAGAAGGCGAACAAGCGAAGAGGCCTCATTTTTGGCGGGTAAAATAATGCTGAGCGATTCAGACATAAGATCTGCTTGGTTATCCTGCTTCTAAGTAAAGTTCTATAGGCTCGGAGTTAAATTTTCTGACACAGTAGCGATATAAACGCCCCAGCGCCAGAAAAAATTGAGTTCAATCCTATAGTAGCTCTTTTGTCGGCATGTTCTGGAAAAATTCAAGAGTTAGCTCTTAAAACACACCCATAAGAAATTTATAATGTTCTTATGGGTGGATTGCTGTTTATTTCGTCAGGTAGCAGCATCAACTCCCGTAGTTTCACCCTTATTTTCCTCTGCGGACATTAATCACAGATTATCAATTTTTACCCGGCTAGAAAAACACACTGCAATCAAACAACTGCTAAACTTATACAATATAGCTATTATTTGTTCCAGGAGACACTACATGCTTCATTGTCGTCAAAAATTAAATTCCGGCTTCAGCCTGATTGAACTCATGGTTGTGGTTGCCATTATTGCTGTTATTTCTGCTATTGCGATTCCCGCCTACAACGGCTATGTGCATACTGCGCGCATGACGGAAGGCCAGGACAACATTGCTACCATTCATCTCGCTCAGGTTGAATTTTTCGAGGAAAATGGCTTTTTCCTTAGCGGTGGCAATACTGCCACACTCATTGCCAACGCTAATGGTATGTGGCTACCCTCCCCCTGGGATCGAAGCGAGACTAATGCCCAAAATATCCTCGCGCTAAATTTCACCTATGCTATTGCAAATTGCGTGCTGGGTGGCGGTGGCAATGGTGCTCTGGATGCCAACAATAACCCGACCGAGTGTTACACCATCACAGCAACAGGCAAAGGCATGCTGAGCGCTACTGATGTGCTGACTGCCAGCAACTAAATTAGGGTTAGCCGAGGCCACCATATTCCACTCAGCCGAGCTTTGTCGATACAGGGAAACTGCCCACAATTATCACATTCCACAATCAAGTTTCCCCCTTTTGTGCCGATAAATAAACCTGAACCGGTTCTAACAACCCTCGATAAGTGCTTGAAATAACTGCGCCAAATGGTTATAACACTTGGGGTTTTTACTTTCGCCCTGCTCTGCCAAAAAATTAACTGGGCAGAGATAACCAACAGAAGATGCAACTAACTTATGGCAACTCCTGCAACACAAATTCACCTTGGTGGTCTAGCTCGGCGTTTGATTGTCGACGGCTTGTTAAGTGATGAACAAGCGCTGAAAGCTCAGGAATCGGCTCAGAAAGAAAAAATTCCCTTTGTCACCCATCTTGTTAATAAAAAAATTGTAGACAGCCGTGCCATCGCCCAGTCAGCCGCCGAAGAATTTGGTGTACCCCTGTTTGACATTGATAGTATCAGTATCGAACCTGACACCATCAAGCTGGTTAAAGAAAACCTGATCCGCAAGCATCGTAGCCTGCCTATTTTTAAACGCGGCAACCGACTTTATATTGCGGTTTCCGACCCTACCAACCTGCAGGCTCTGGACGAAATCAAGTTCCATGTGGGCATTCCAACCGAAGCCATTCTGGTGCTCGACGACAGGCTTGGCCGTATCATCGATAAGTCGATGGAAGAAACCGACACCGGGCTTTCAGCACTCAGTGATGCCGATCTTGATGATGTCGAGTTTGCCGATGAGGATGAAGACAAGGGCGCGGTCACCGAATCCGACGCTGACGACACCCCTGTTGTACGCTTTGTTAATAAGGTGTTGCTCGATGCCATCAACAAGGGCGCATCCGATATTCACTTCGAACCTTATGAAAAAACCTATCGTGTACGCTTTCGTATTGATGGGGTGCTAAAGGAAGTCGCCGCCCCCCCTATTAGCATGGCACCACGCATGTCTGCCCGTCTTAAAGTCATGTCACGGCTGGATATTTCCGAGCGTCGGGTACCTCAGGATGGCCGCATCAAACTAAACCTGTCCAAAAATCGCGCTATCGATTTTCGTGTTAATAGCTGCCCCACTCTGTTTGGGGAAAAAATTGTACTACGTATCCTCGATCCCAACAGTGCCAAGCTAGGCGTCGATGCATTAGGCTTTGAACCCGAACAAAAAGAACTGTTTCTGGAATCACTGCACAAACCCTACGGCATGTTTCTAGTTACAGGCCCAACCGGTAGCGGCAAAACTGTCACCCTCTATACCGGCGTCAACATTCTCAACATACCGGACAACAACATTTCTACCGCGGAAGATCCGGTGGAAATCAATCTGGCTGGTGTCAATCAGGTCAATGTTAATACCAAGGTCGGACTGGATTTCTCCAGTGCCCTGCGCGCCTTCCTGCGCCAGGATCCAGATATTATTCTGGTCGGCGAAATTCGTGACCGGGAAACTGCCGAAATCGCAATCAAAGCCGCGCAAACCGGCCATATGGTATTATCAACTCTGCACACCAATGATGCGCCTCAGACCCTGACTCGTATGGTTAACATGGGCGTACCACCCTATAATATTGCCTCAGCGGTTAACCTGATTATTGCTCAGCGTCTGGCACGACGTCTGTGTCCCGAATGCAAACAGGTACTCGATATCCCCAAAGAAGCCTTACTCGCAGAAGGCTACACTAATGAAGAAGTTACCAATGGACTGCAAATTTATGGCCCCAAAGGCTGTGACCAATGTAGTGATGGTTATAAAGGACGAGTAGGTATCTATCAGGTGATGCCATTATCAGAAGAAATGGGACGCATGATCATGGCTGGCTCCAATGCCATTGATCTGGCCGATCAGGCACAAAAAGAAGGCATCCCGGATCTGCGCCAGTCAGGCTTACTGAAAGTGAAAAATGGCATTACCAGCCTCGATGAAGTTAACCGGGTCACTAAAGAGTGATATTCATATCCGTCTATGTAATTTACCAACCTGTAGATTCATCTTCAGGCGAACAACAGCGCTTATACTAAGGCAATTGTACGGCTAAAGCCGTACCTACAGCAGCAAGCCGATGAAATTGACAGGAATAAAATCATGGCGGAAAAAGCATTAAAGAAGAGTACCTTCATTTGGGAAGGTAAAGACAGTAAGGGACATATCGTTAAGGGTGAAACCAATAGCCCCAACCTTGCACTGGTCAAGGCCAACCTTCGTCGCCAGGGTATCAACCCGACAAAAGTTAAAAAGAAATCCTCTCCCCTGTTTGGCGGCAGTAAAAAAATTAGAGCTGCCGATATTTCCATTTTTAGTCGCCAGCTCGCCACCATGATGAGTTCAGGCGTGCCGCTGGTGCAAGCCTTTGACATTATTGGCAAGGGTCATGAAAACGCAGGCATGCAGGAATTACTCAACACCATTAAAACAGACATAGAAAGCGGTAGTAACCTGTCCGATTCACTGAAAAAACATCCTCTGCAATTCGATGAACTATTTTGCAACCTGGTGCAGGCTGGTGAGCATGCCGGTATCCTGGACGACATCCTCGACAAGGTGGCCGTCTACAAAGAAAAAACTGAGGCCATCAAGGGTAAAATCAAAAAGGCCATGTTTTACCCCGCTTCAGTGATGATCGTCGCTTTTGTTATCACTGCGATTCTACTGATTTTTGTTATCCCCATGTTTGAAGAACTGTTTGCAGGATTTGGTGCTGATCTGCCGGCAATGACCAAGTTTGTAATTGAATTGTCCAAGATTTTTCAAGTCTACTGGTGGGCTATCTTTGGCAGTATTGGTCTGGTGATTTATGGCGTGATGCAGGCTAAAAGGCGCTCTAAAGGCTTTAATATCTTTCTCGACAAAACCCTGTTACACGCCCCCATCATTGGCCCTATTCTGCGCAAGGCCGCGATTGCCCGCTACGCTCGCACACTGGCCACCATGTTTGCAGCCGGTGTGCCTCTGGTCGAAGCGATGGAATCCGTCGCGGGTGCAGTCGGTAACGTGGTCTATGGTGAGGCCGTGATGCGCATGCGTGACGAAGTTTCCACCGGTACCCAGCTTAACGTTGCCATGAAACAGGCTAACCTGTTCCCCAACATGGTGGTACAGATGACCGCGATTGGTGAAGAGGCGGGTTCAATGGATACCATGTTATCCAAGGTTGCCGATTTCTATGAAGAAGAAGTCGACAATGCTGTGGACGGCCTGAGCAGCCTGTTAGAGCCTTTGATCATGGCCATCCTCGGTGTCCTGATTGGCGGTCTGGTCATCGCCATGTACATGCCTATCTTCCAGATGGGTAAAGTGGTCAACGGATAAACGCACAACTAAACTGAATGCTGAACGAATTATTCCAGCAACATATCGGGATTTACTATCTCACTACCTTTTTGCTGGGGTTAATTGTCGGTAGTTTTCTCAATGTGGTGATTTACCGCCTGCCTATCATGCTTAAAGCAGGCTGGAAATCTGAGTGTCAGGCCTTTCTCGCCGAGGATGCGAATCAATCCCCCAGCACTGAAACTGCAACGGTCTTCAACCTCAGTACGCCTCGCTCCCGCTGTCCACACTGTGACCATGCTATTGCTGCCTGGGAGAATATTCCCATCATCAGTTATCTGTTTTTACGTGGTCGCTGTAGCAAGTGCAAAACAGCGATCTCGTTACGCTATCCAGCGATTGAGCTTTTCACCGCCATGCTTAGTCTGGCCTGCGCCTGGCATTTTGGTGTGAGTATAACGGCGGCTTTTGCCATCCTTCTCAGCTGGTCGTTAGTTGCGCTGGCCTTCATTGATCTGGATGAGCAATACCTGCCAGACTCCATCACCTTACCCTTTCTCTGGCTGGGTCTGTTACTCAACACCCAACATCTGTTTGTTGATCTGGAATCCGCCGTCATCGGTGCCATAGCGGGTTATCTGGTGCTCTGGTCAGTTTACATGTTGTTTAAAGCACTCACGGGCAAAGAAGGCATGGGCTTCGGTGATTTCAAATTGCTGGCCATGCTCGGTGCCTGGCTGGGCTGGCAGATGTTGCCCGCAATCATTCTTATCTCATCAGCCGTTGGTGCTGTTATCGGTATTGCTCTGATTGCCAGCAACCGGCACCAGCGTGGCATCCCCATTCCCTTTGGTCCCTTCCTCGCTGCCGCCGGCTGGATTGCCCTGCTCTGGGGCAATGAACTCAATCATGCCTACCTGCAATGGATTGCAGTATAAGCTGGTTGAGTTCCTGTTTTTGCACCTCGATACAGCACCAAACCTGAATGATGCTGTTCGCCTACAGATGAATGAATCACCCCGCCGCAAGCGGACGGGGTATCCGCGTATGTAGGTTCGCCTTCAGGCGAACATATGCGGCTGAAGCCTCACCTACAATAGAACTTCGCAGCAAGCTGCGGAGAATTACAACCAACGGAGATTAAGCGATCACTGCCGTCCCATCACCGCTCACACCACTCACTGCGGCATTTATGCTAATATTGCCCGCCTCATTACAAAAACAGTTACGATATTACGCTCGCCATGCAACTCGATAAATATTACTCAAGCAATAACGACAGAATCTTTTTTTCCCGCGACCAGGCCAGTAACTTTGCCAAACACGTTGCCGGTGATTTTAACCCCATCCATGATCAGGACTGCAAGCGCTTCTGCGTCCCCGGTGATCTGATCTTCGCCTTAACCCTGGCACGCCACGGACTCTGTCAACATATGGAGTTCAGCTTTACCGGCATGGTGGGCGAAGGTATGCAGCTCAGCTTTGCAGATACCTCGGCTGGCAGACTTTCAATTCTCGACGAAAAAGGCAAGGAATGTCTGGGCGTAAAATGTAGCGGAGAAAAAACCACGGATCAGGCACTGATCACAGATCTAACTCACTGCTATGTAGCCTTCTCCGGGCAGACCTTTCCACACATTCTGGTGCCACTAATGAAAAAACATCAGGTCATGATCAATCCTGATCGTCCCATGGTCATCTATCAGAATATGATCATCGACCTGAACAGGCTGGATTTCAGCGCCCCCGAATTGCAGCTATCCAGCAGCCAACTCGAAGTTAACGGCAAACGGGGGCATGCGCGGCTTAATTTTCAGCTTACCTCCGCCGGAGAAATTGTCGGAAAAGGCGAAAAAAATATGATTTTGAGTGGCCTGCGCAAATATGACCAGGAAAAAATTGACCAGTTAACTATTGCTTACAATCACAAGAAACAAAGCCAATCCTGATATATTTATTATATTACAACAAGTTAAAATTACCCTTAATTAATTCACGGTACAGAATGTCAGGCCGTTGGCAATAACGTGCCTTGTGTATGGTAATTCTCACTAGTACCTGATAAAATTGGTCAACTTTAAATATAAAAATATATGAACCAATGAGGTAGTTATTATGGAAGCACAAGTTAATGGTAAAACGATCCAGCTGAGTGAAGCTGGCTGGCTGGAAAATCTGGATGAATGGAGTGAAGAGTTGGCGATGGAAGTCAGCAAAAATGAAAATATTGGCGAACTCACTGAAGAACACTGGAATATCGTCAACCTGGCGCGTGAATACTTTGCCGATAACGGTGCCGTCTGTGAGCCACGTAATTTTTCCAAGCTGATGAAAGAAAAATACGGCAAGGATCAAAGCAGCCAGAAATACATTTATTCTCTGTTTCCTACAGGTTTGATCAAATGTGCCAACAAGGTTGCCGGTCTACCACGACCTAAAGGCTGTAGCTAAAAATCTGCTGAGTCTAAAAAAGGGAGCGCGTCAAACCGCTCCCTTTTTTTATGTCCTGAAAACCGATATATTAAAAACTATTGCTCTGAACTTAACCTGGAATCTCAACATGGAACCTCAACATGGCAGATAGTTTTCAACCTTCAATTAAAGCCACCGCCTATACTATTGCTAAAATTGCCGAGCATCTGAACGCCCGCATTATTGGCGATGCAAGCCTGACTATTTCCTCAATCAACTCCCTGGAAGATGCGCAGGCCGGTGAAATTAGTTTTCTATCGGACAAGCGTATGCTGCCGCAACTGAAGGATACACAGGCCAGTGCCGTGCTGGTAAACGAAGCTGCCGCCGAACACTGCCCGGTGACCGCCATTGTGGTCGACAATCCCTACGCCGCCTATGCCCGTACCGCCAGCCTGCTCTACCCACAGCGTTTCCATATCCCCGGCATTCATCCGTCTGCCATTGTTGATGATAAGGCCTCGATTGATGCCACCGCCTGGGTCGGCCCCGGCAGTGTGATTGAAGCCAATGCAGTGATTGCAGCGGATGCGCAAATTGGCGCAAACTGCGTCATTGGTAAAAACGTACGCATTGGTAAGCAAACCACACTGGTTGCCAGTGTGACTATCAATTATGACTGCGAACTTGGTGAACGAACGCTGATACATCCGGGCGTTGTTATCGGTAGCGATGGCTTTGGTCAGGCCAACGACAAAGGCAAGTGGGTCAAGATCCCACAACTCGGTCGAGTCATCATTGGTGATGATGTCGAGATTGGTGCCAACACCGCCATTGATCGCGGCGCTATCAATAATACCGTTATCGAAAACGGCGTGCGGCTGGACAATCTACTTCAGATTGCCCACAACGTACGCATCGGTGCAGACTCGGTGATTGCCGGGCAAACCGGTATTTCAGGCAGTACCCAGATCGGCAAACAATGCATGTTCGGCGGCGCAGTCTCAATAGCGGGGCATCTAAACATTAGCGATAACGTCCTGCTAGCGGGACGCTCTGAGGTTCGGAAATCGATTAATGAGCCCGGTGCTTATGGCTCAGGCACCCCGCTGGAACCGATGAAAAAATGGCGTAGACTCTCGGTACGTTTCAAACAGCTGGATGAGATGGGCAAACGCATTAACGAGCTGGAGAAAAAACTGGCGCAGCTGGAAGGGAAATAGGCACCACATTTTTAACGCAAAGATGCAAAGATTATTTACTTTACTTCAATTTAAATTCTTCACGCCCTGCCGTCTTTACGTTGAGGTTGTCATAACGGCGTGCTGCTCAAATGTACCAATTGTCCGCGATATTTTTCCAGTAATTTTTCCATACTGCCGTCCGCCTTCATTGCCGCCAATGCCTTGTTGAACGCAGCAATAATTTCATCATGATCAGGACGGGTTCGACTTACTGCAATATGTAAACCCCGCCTTGATACAGGTTGTCCCAGAAATTCGTACTCTTTAATCGCGTTTGGAAAATATTGAGTCAATTCATTGCGAATGACCCACTCATCTCCCAGAGTCAGATCAATACGCCCCTGTTGTAGTAGCAGTAAATTCTGAATCACATGATTTTTGGCAATTTTCAAAAAACCATGGGCACGATCAAATTCATCGCCGTAGGCATAGCCCGTTGCTACCCCCACAATTAAATTTTGTAAATCCGCATAAGTACGAAAACGAATAGGATCATTCTTGCGCATCACAAAGCGGATCACATTTTCATAATAAGAATCACTAAAGTGAAGTTCTTTATTTCGCTCTTCCGTATACCAGGCCGTGGTCACCACATCATAAATGCCAATCTTTGCTCCCTGTAACGAACGCGGCCAGGATTCAATTGAAATTTCGACTTCATAACCCGCTTTCTTGAGAACTCGAGTAACCAGATCCATCGCAGCACCTTTTCCCGGCGCATCTTTATCGACGTAGGGTGGCCAGGCGCTGCTGACTATTTTAAGAGGTTTATCGCTTGCGGCCTGTACAAATTGTCCTGCCAGCAATAACAGCAAAAATACAATAGACGGGAAAATTTTCATAACAATACTTCCGAGAAATTAGAAAACAGGATTATAGAACAAGCAGCCTGGCGATGATGCTTTATTTTAAAGCGCGCACTTTATCCAGCAAAACGTCTTCATCCCATTCGCGCCCACCAATCGCCTGGTAAACCAGCCGACCCTCCTTATCCAGCACAAAGGTGGTTGGCAGACCAACAACTGGCCAGTTTGCCGAGACCTCGCCACTGCTATCAAGCAGAACCACAAAATCAATCGGGTAATCGCCCATGAATGTAAAAACAGTATCTTCATCTTCACCCACATCCACGGCCAGCATCACAATACCTTCATCCTTTATTTTTTTCCATGCGCGATTCATGGACGGTAATTCTCGGCGACAGGGTGGACACCAGGTCGCCCAGAAATTAATAATCACCGGTTTTCCTCGGTAGTCACGAATGTCATGTTTCACACCATCCATATCCACTAGCTCCAGATCTGGAGCCAGCTTCTTATCTGTCAATGGCGTTAGTGTCTGTTCCGCATAGAGCGTTAATGCAAACAGGTTACAAATAACAAACAGGCTAAACTTTATACCTAATGATTTCATTTACATGTTCTCAATCTGCTTTTATCCGCATGTCTTTTTACCGGTCATCAGCACAACTCAAATTTTCTATCTGTGCGATGTGTTTTTTATTCGCATCGTGCCAGACAAGATCAAGTCTGAAATGCGCTCCTGCTGGTAGCCCAAAACTGATCATGCCCCAGTTGTAATCGCCTTTTTGAAAAGTCTGTTCAGTCGGAAATGTTGCCCAGCGAAACGCCAGCCGCGCAGACTTACTAACATCATCATCTGACCAGCTTTGATCCCAGACTTCCTTGAGTTTTAAAGATTGGCTAACACCGGCCTGATTGACCCGCCAGTTTTTCAGGCTAACCGTTAATGCTGCGGATGAGCCTGTGTTGCGCAAAATGGTTTGGAATATACAGGATTCACCCAGCTTGTCAGCAATTTCAGCGGGGAATCCACGCGCAAGAAAAAAGGCGCGAGTCTGATCGGGTAGACGCTGAATTAGTTCCAGCTCCAGGCCGCTCTGTTTCAGTTTCCAGCCAATTAGACCGGTTTGTTCATCAACTGTTTTATCAAGCCCGGCAAACGCTAATCCGCATAAGCCATATAGCAATACTATAAAACCAAAAGTAGAGCTGCGAATATCAGCCATGCTTTGCACGTTGCACAGTTTCACTGTCGCTAGCAAGTTGCAGCTGCTCACTCAAACCTTGTCGCCAATCTTCGACAAAATCTTCCAACGACTCAACAAAGTCCGCATCTTGTTGCTTGCGATTGATCGTACAATGCACGGTGATCTCATGCACCTCATCGTCTGAGCTAATCGTGATTGACCAGGCCACGGCATTCAAACAATTGGGCAAACTGAAACGTACGCCACCTCGAATGCATTCACGCCGAACCTCAAACAGCCCCCAGAGCATACTAACCTCGGCCTGATCTTTTTCAT
Organism: uncultured Thiohalophilus sp.; assembly: GCA_964539595.1. GTDB lineage: Bacteria > Pseudomonadota > Gammaproteobacteria > UBA6429 > Thiohalophilaceae > JAADGZ01. The sequence continues at coordinate 11,318 of CAZIJT010000021.1, forward strand.
GGCTTACAATCTCATAAATGGAAGCACAAAAACGCGACAGGCTATTTACCTGTAGCTGTTGTTGTAGTTCCTGCTCTGTTGCCAGTAAGCTTACGGTTCTAAAAAATTCCATTACTTCATCAACCTTATTTGGTGCTACTATTTCATCTTAGGCTTTAACCGAGAACCAGGCATTACGCCATAGTTCATCAAAATAATCTTGCAACGGTTTTTCAAGAATGCCCTCAAGATGAAACTGAATAAACTTCAACGCTCCGCCAAACACACACACTGCCGCAACCATCGCATCCATATGTCGAATCTCACCTTTCATGATCCCTTTTTCTACGACTTCACGCATGCGCTGAAAAGGACGTGAGGAACAAACCGGTGCAATATCAGGCATGAATTCCTGATGCCGAGCATGCAGCATATATTCCATCACCAGCGGTTCTTTTTCTGTCATATCGAAAAGGGTAAGAATGATTTCTCGACAGCGTGCTTCCGCTAGAACATGTTGCTGTTCAATTTTAGCAATCACCGTTTCCATCTCCGCAACATGTCGATCATACAGCGCACGCGCAATATCTTCCTTACCTAAAAAATGGTGGTAAATAGAGCCCGTGCTAACCCCTGAGTGGCTTACGATGTCTGGAATCGAGGTATTAAAAAAGCCTTTTTCTGCAAACAGGTAAAGGGCGGAGTCCAGTACAATTTCACGAACTTGAAGGCGGCGCATAGAGATAGTCGAAGAGGCGTTCATACCACCATGCTAAATTAGAACATGCATTCTAGTCAAGCGCCGCTACTCAGCGGATGGCCGTGCGTAGCGGTCAAGCATGTCACAGCGTCCTACCGGCAAATAATCTGGAATCTGGTAATAGCGCGATAACACAGGCTCGATCACCTTCCGTCGGTAATTCTCATACTGAAATCCCCGACCAAGAAAATAATGAAACTCCGTATCGGCAATCGGCAAGCTGCGAATTTCCAGTGAATCAAAATAAGCACGGTGCTGATCCAGTTCAGAGGAATAGCTAATCAAAACAATATTCTTACCTTCCAGCTCACGAAAATCAGTAATGATATCGTCCTGCCGCGCATGGTGTGAACCTACGCCCAACACCGGCACATGCACGCCGCTGCGATAGGACAATACCGCAGATTCAGTGTAACTGTCTGTCATTAAAATATAGTCATCACGGTATGGGCTTAAACCTTCAACTATCTCATCACTATAAAAACCGTACACCAGATCTTTATAGGTATTTTCATTTTCTCGAAACAAATCCGGGCCGATAACCAGCATCACACTCAGCACGATCACATGCACCAGGGTATAGGGCAGCATGAAATAAAATGTTCGACGCAAGGCGGTGGCCGATAATACGGAACCCATGCCGATAAAAACAAAGGGATAAAAACTCAGCAGCCAGTGCAGGCCAATCGACACCCATAATGACAGCAACAGAAACAGGGCAAAGGGAATCATGAACAGGCCGACAAAAACCTCGCTGCCGGTCTTTTGCCGCAGGCCACGCCATTCTTTTATGTAGTAATACACCACCGCTGGGCTGAGCAGGTAAATCAGGGTGAGCAGGTATTTCCCGATTAATTTAAACGAGAAGCTATTGCCCTCGGTGCGATTAATCAGGTTGAACAGATAATTGTCCCAGCAATTATTATAATTCCACAACAGATTAAGCACGATGAAGGGTAAAGTGCCGAGAATGATCAGACCGATCCCACGCCAGGGTCGCCAGCCTCGGCGCACATATATCAAAATATACAGCACATAGGCGACGCCCAGCAGTCCAGCAAAAAACTTGGAAAAAAACGCCAGTCCCAGCATCAATCCCGCAAGTAAATACCAGCCCAGCGCATCTCTATCCTGTGCTCGATAGAAACACAGCGCAGAAAGAAATGACCAGAGTAACAAGGGCGTGTCGGTGGTAATCAACATGCCCAGAATATTCACTGGTGCTATCAGGAACAGGATTGCCGCCATTATCGCCTGCGGGTGCTTGTCACGTAACACCCGATAAATCGCCCAGCCAATAAAGGTCACAATCAGAATCTGTGGCAGGCGTAGCCACACCGGCGCATCGCCAAAATAAAGCATCGCCGCCAGAAACCAGCCCACCATCGGCGTGTGATCGTAATAGCCGTAATCCAGATGCCGACCCCATTCGATGAAGTACACTTCATCACCGGTCATCGGCACCAGTGAGGCTAGCGTCAGACGTAGTATCAGGGTGACAAACAGGGTGATCCAGAGGTGGCGTTCGCGTAATACCATGCGGGAAAATCCGGGACAATGTAAAGCTGGCCATACTAGCATGACACCCCGAAAGGCGCAGCTTTCTACTCCCCTGCGGCTTACGCAAAAGACCTGATCTGGGTATAATGCCTGACCTCTAAAAATCCAAACAGGCGCAAGCAAAACCGTGGAAAAAACATACAATCCTGAAGCCATCGAACAACGCTGGTACGAGACCTGGGAAAACAATCAGTATTTTGCACCGCAGCACAAAGCCGAAGACGGCAAGCCTGCCTATTGCATTATGATTCCACCGCCCAATGTCACCGGCAGCCTGCACATGGGGCATGCCTTTCAGGACACCATTATGGATTCACTGATCCGCTACCACCGCATGAAGGGTGACAATACCCTTTGGCAACCGGGTACGGATCACGCCGGTATCGCCACCCAAATGGTGGTTGAACGCCAGCTTGAGGCCGAGGGCAAAACCCGCCACGATCTCGGACGGGACGCCTTTATCGAAAAAACCTGGAAGTGGAAAAAGGAATCCGGCGGCACTATCACTCAACAATTGCGGCGCATGGGCACCTCACTTGACTGGAGCCGCGAACGCTTCACCATGGACGATGGCCTGTCAGCGGCGGTTAACAAAGTATTCATCGAGCTTTATCAGCAAGGCCTGATCTATCGCGGCAAACGACTGGTGAACTGGGATACCGTGTTGCACACGGCGGTCTCAGATCTGGAAGTCCTCTCCACCGAGGAAAATGGCCATCTCTGGCACATGCGCTATCCACTCTCCAATGGCACCGGTCATGTCATCGTCGCTACCACCCGTCCGGAAACCCTGCTGGGTGATGCAGCCATCGCCGTGCATCCGGGTGATGATCGCTATAAACACTTATTAGGTGAGTTCGTCGAACTGCCTTTATGTGGCCGACGCATTCCCATTATTGCCGATGACTATGTCGATCCCGAGTTCGGCACCGGCTGTGTCAAAATTACCCCGGCGCATGATTTTAATGATTACGCAGTCTGGCAGCGTCACCGTGATCATATTGCAATTCAAAACCTGCCTAATGGCGGACTGATTAATATCTTCACCGATAATGCCGCCGTGCGCAGCAATGAAGACGACGAAGGTAACTTGTTACCTGAAGCCTATATTGGTCTGGATCGCTTCGTCGCGCGGAAACAGATCATTACCGATCTGGAAACCGCCGGACTGCTGGATAAAATCGACGACCATAAACTCATGGTGCCCCGAGGGGATCGTTCCGGCAGCGTGATCGAACCCTACCTCACCGATCAGTGGTATGTAAAAGTTGCCCCCTTAGCCAAACCAGCAATTGAGGCCATCGAAAATGGCGACATACGTTTCGTCCCTGACAACTGGAAAAACACCTATTACGAATGGATGCGCAACATCGAAGACTGGTGCATCAGTCGGCAAATCTGGTGGGGACATCGTATCCCGGCCTGGTACGACGAACTGGGTAATATCTATGTCGGCAATAGCGCAGCCCAAATCCGCGAGCAACATGGTCTTAGCGACGATGTTGTACTTCGTCAGGATGAAGACGTACTCGACACCTGGTTCTCCTCCGCCCTCTGGCCTTTTTCAACGCTGGGCTGGCCGGAAAAAACTGAAGCTCTGGACACCTTTTATCCGACCAGTGTACTGGTTACTGGCTTTGATATTATTTTCTTCTGGGTCGCAAGAATGATCATGATGGGACTAAAATTTATGGATAAAGTCCCCTTCCATGAAATCTATATTCACGGACTGGTACGTGATGCCGAAGGCCAGAAGATGTCCAAGTCCAAGGGCAACGTACTTGATCCCATCGACATCATCGACGGCATCGAACTTGAAGCGTTAGTAAAAAAACGCACCAGCGGCATGATGCAACCGCATCTGGCCGAACGCATCGAAAAAATAACCCGCAAGAATTTCCCCAAAGGTATTCCCGCCTTTGGCACCGATGCCCTGCGCTTTACCTTTGCAGCAATGGCCTCCACCGGCAGAGACATCATGCTCTCCATGGACAGGCTCGAAGGCTATCGCAACTTCTGTAATAAGCTCTGGAACGCCGCACGTTATGTGTTGATGAACACCGAAGAACACAACTGTGGAACGAAGGGTGAGGAAGTCGAACTCTCCGCCGCAGATCGCTGGATTCTTTCCCGTCTACAGGAAACCACACACAATATTCACGAGGCCATCGAACATTACCGCTTCGATCATGTGGCACAGGCACTGTATGAATTTACCTGGAATGAATACTGCGACTGGTATCTGGAACTCACCAAGTCCGTACTCATGAATGAAGACAGCAGCGAAGCAGCTAAGCGCGGTACTCGACGTACTCTGATTCAGGTACTGGAAACTTTGTTGCGACTGGCTCATCCCATCATGCCGTATATCACTGAAGAGATCTGGCAACGGGTTGCGCCTCTGGCCGGGGTCAATAAAAATAATCGTCCCTCCACAGAAACGATCATGTTACAGCCCTATCCTGAAACCGATGAAACCCTGATTGATCCGCAGTCATTACTTGAGATCGAATGGCTGAAAAGCTTTGTGCTGGGCGTGCGCAAAATTCGCAGCAGCATGGACATCAAACCCGGCAAGCCTCTACCGGTATTATTACAAAACGGCAGCGACGCTGATCAACAACTACTCGAAGCCAATGACACCTACCTGAAAAATCTTGCCCGCATCGACAGCATTCAATGGCTGGACAATAGCGAAGAAGCCCCCGAGTCTGCAACAGCTCTGGTTGGAGAAATGAAAGTCCTGATCCCGATGGCCGGGCTAATTGATAAGGATGCGGAACTCGCACGACTCGACAAAGAAATCATTCGACTAGAAAAAGACATCATCCGCACCGAAGGTAAACTGGGCAATGAAAAATTTATTTCCAAAGCCCCTGAAGCTGTAGTCGAAAAAGAACGCAGCAAACTCAACGAAGCCACTGCCTCACTGCAACAGTTGAAAGAACAGCAGGCCAAGATCAAAAAAATGTAATAATCTGCTCGGGTGGGCGACTATAAAACTACAATTCTCGCGCCACCCGCTGACCTTCTTCTTCATCAACAAAGAACAGTAATACTGCGCCCAGAATAAATAACAGGCCAACCGAAAGAATACCGATTCGTGGGCTACCCGTTAGCAGTCCTACTGTTCCCATCATAATCGGCCCAAGTACGGCTGCAAATTTTCCCATCATATTATAAAAACCAAAAAACTCCGCTGCTTTAGCCGCAGGTATAATCCGTGCGTAGAATGATCGGCTAAGAGACTGCACCCCTCCCTGAACTAAACCAATCGCAACAGCAAGAATATAAAAATCCCGACTGCTATCCATAAAGAAGGCTCCGAGCGTCACTAGCATATAAATTCCCAACGCAAGCAGGATGCCACGCTTAGCGCCGTAGTACTTGCCTAAAAAGCCAAAACCTATTGCTGCAGGAAAGCCCACAAACTGGGTAATTAACAGGGCAATAATCAAACCTTCGGAATCCAGCCCTATCGACATACCATAATCTACGGCCATCCGAATAATGGTATCGACTCCATCAATATATAACCAGTAAGCCAACAGAAACAGGAAAACCACGCGTAGTTTTCTGATCTCATGAAAAGTATTCCGTAACTGGTATAGTCCCTGCCAAACCACTTGAACCTTATTAATCGTACGCGCTGATTTGTCTGTGCTGGTTTGTTTTTCTGGTACCCAGATAAATAGCGGAATAGAAAATAGCGCCCACCAAATGGCCACGCTCAGAAAAGAAATGCGCACGGCCTCGGCTGCATCCGCTAAACCAAAAACCTCAGGCCAAAGCGTCATTGCCACATCAAAGGCAAATAACAACCCACCACCAAGGTAGCCCATGGCAAAACCAAAAGCAGATACTACATCCAGCTCCTCTTCTTTTGCCACACTCAGAATCAGAGAGTCATAAAATACCACGCTGCCCATGAAGCCTATTGTCGCCAATACGAAGCAGATCAACGCCCACAACCACTGTCCCTGAGCAACACCATAAAGACCCGCCGTCATCAGCACACCAAAAGCCGCAAACACGAACAGGAGTTTTTTCCGCACCTGCCCCGCGTCGGCAATAGCTCCCAATACTGGCGCAAGCATAACGATCAATACGCCAGAAAGGGAATTGGCAATGCTTAGGTGAAAGGTGCTTTCAGTGACCGGAATATCACTGCTCCAATATTGCTTGAAGAATAGCGGAAAAAACCCCGCCATAACCACTGTAGCGAAAGCGGAGTTAGCCCAGTCATAACAGGCCCAGGCAATAATTTGACGATTTAATAAATGGCGCATTTAAGTATTTAAACAACGTAATGCAAACGACAATCAATCTTACTACAAATTGAATTTTATTTGCGTGCAGATAGCTAAGATTTTATCTGTTAAACTACGAATAATTTCAACAACGCAAGCATTCTTACTTAAATTCTAACAGCGATTCATGACACCATTATTTCTGTTACTACCACCTATATGTCCAAAACTTATCTCTCAAAACATCTAGCTGGTACATGCAGGCGAATACGTAACTCGACTTACCCGGTTATACTTTTCGCATTTTTTCTGCTCAGCACGGCCAGTGTTATTCACGCTCAAACTCTCGAGCCTCGTGCTTATTCAAATGCCCCCGTCGGCATGAATTTTCTACTCCTTGGCTATCAAAATTCTAGTGGTGCATTATTGTTTGATCCGGCAATTCCCATTACCGATGCAAATGCAAACATTAATATGGGGTTGCTTGCTTATGTTCGCACATTGAATGTCAATGGCAATTCTGCCAAAGCGGGGCTACTATTACCCTATGCTGCCCTCTCAGCTGATGGATATCTTGCAGGAGACTACCGTACACGAGAAACCCGAGGCATGGCTGATCCATCATTTTATTTTGCTTATAATTTTTATGGTGCACCAGCACTTTCCCTAAAAGAATTCAGGGCTTACCGACAAAATACAATTATTGGTTTCAATTTTAAACTTAGCGCCCCATTGGGTGCTTATGACCCTGGGAAACTGATCAATATCGGCACTAATCGTTGGTCTTTTAAACCGGAAATTGGTATTTCACAGGCGCTTGGAAACTGGACATTAGAAGCCACGGCTGCCGCTGACTTTTACACTGACAACACTAATTATGATAACGGTAAAACACGCAAACAGGATGCTATCTATTCTAGCCAACTACATGCAATCTATGCCTTTCCCCATAACATATGGGGCGCGCTAAGCGCGACATATTATGCAGGTGGACGAACCTCGATTGAGGGCGTAACCAAAGATGATCTGCAACAAAATTGGCGCACAGGATTTACTCTGGCACTGCCAGTCAATCGCCACCACTCGATAAAATTATTTGCCAGCAGCGGTGTCAGTACACGCACAGGAACCAACTATGATGTTCTTGGTATCGCCTGGCAATATCGATGGGGGGGTGGCATTTAAGATAGCCGTAGGATTTCAAACTTTGACAGAATAAACAACCCCGCAGCAAGCTGACGGGGTATGAGTGGTAGGTTCGCTGCAAGCAGCGGGGAATTTAACCCAAAGAGATTAAAGTGACGTGGATACTATGAAAGAGGTGGTCAACTATTTTGGCATTTTTATGTGAGCGTGAGTAAGAGCATAAAATAGGTGGCGAATTCAAAATTCAAGACTTGACCCCTGACACCCCAGTTTCAAGTTTTAAAGTATAGTCAGTAAGTGGTTTTTATACAGGATCATCTTGTTTTTTATCCCATCTGTCGGTCAGCATCAGAATTCCGCCCGGCAAGCTGGTAACAAAATGTACAGCATGGCTTAATAATGCGATCAGCAAGGCATTCTCAACTGTAATGCCTACCAGGCTGTACATAAATATCTGTAAAGCAGTTGCTAGCCCCCAGCCGTCCAGCAGGATGGCTACGCGACGAATGAATTCGGTTACCGCGATAATGGATGCGAGTAGTGGTAGAGATATATCCATATTAAGCGCGATGCCGACACCAGACATAATCACAAGCTGTAATGATGTTTCAAAAATCGCGATAATAAAATTAATGAATATCACTCGTTGTTTATTTTTATAGTCTGAGTAAGCTGTTGTTAGCTTTTTAAAATATTTTTCAAGCCTAAATCCACTTAGAAAGTTAATGGTTTTTTGTTGTACGGTAGAGTGTAGAGAGGCCCAGGTAACAACTATGGCGGCAACAGTAAAGCCTGTCAGGATATAGAAAAGTGTGTCCGAATTCTCACAGTTAATATTAAACGTGATATATAGTACACCCGCCCATGCAAAGCTAACGGTTGAGAAGACACCGATAATTTTTTCCATGAACATGGATGCCAGTACGTCGTGGCTTTTTTCAGAGCGGGATAGTCTTGCTGCTTTATATACTTCGCCGCCAATACTGGTTGGCAAGCAGTATCCAAGAAATGTGGCCACATAATAAATTTTCAAAAATTTAAAATAACCGGTGCTTATATTTAATGCTGAACAGAGGTGCATCCATTTTGCGGCCATAGTAAATCGGTCTATCGTTGCCACAAAGATTAATGCGATTGCTGCAGAAAAACTTATCCTGTTCAAGTGATCAATGAATGTTTCTAGATCAACATAAAAATATATTATCAGTGCAAGCAGGATATAGCCGACAATATGGTATAGCTTGTAATTATTTTTCACTTATGTCGTGTGTCTTATGAGAACATCATACGTAGGTACCTAAATATTTTAAAAAATTTCATTGTCAGACTAACTCTAGCTCGGCTATGCACCAGGTGAACAGCCACAGATTACTGACTTAATGAGCATACCAGATCAAACTGGAACAAATATTGATATGGATTGTTGCATGCATTTTCAATGTTCACGGGTCGCATGGAATTCAATATCCGGCCAACGTTCCTGAATCAGTTGCAAGTTCACCCGGGTTGGCGCGATATAGGTGAGGCTTTCAGATGAATCTAACGCAAGATTTGCCGCCGCTTTCTTTTTAAAATCTTCCAGCATCTGTTCATCATCGCAGGTCACCCAACGTGCGGCCTGTACGTTGACGGCTTCAAACGAACACTCGACTTTGTATTCGTTTTTCAGACGAAAGGCGACCACGTCAAACTGCAAGACACCCACTGCACCAACGATCAGATCATTGTTAATCAATGGTTTGAACAGTTGTGAGGCACCTTCTTCACTAAGTTGTTCCAGTCCTTTTTTCAGTGATTTCATTTTCAGTGGATCACGCAGGCGGACGCGGCGAAATAGTTCCGGGGCAAAATTAGGAATCCCGGTGAATTTCAGCTCTTCACTCAAAGTGAAAGCATCACCAATACGGATCGTTCCATGGTTATACAGGCCGATAATATCACCCGGCCAGGCGTTTTCTACATGCTCACGTTCACTGGCCATAAAAGTCAGCGCATTAGCAATTTTGACGTCTTTGTTGATGCGTACATGACGCATTTTCATGCCCTTTTCATAATGCCCAGAACAGACACGTAAGAAGGCAATGCGATCCCGATGCTGGGGATCCATGTTCGCCTGTATTTTAAAAACAAAACCACTGAAGTCTTCTTCCTTCGGCTTTACCTCCCGCAGTTGAGTTGCACGTGGTAGAGGCGCGGGTGCAAACTCAACAAAATAATCCAGCAGCTCTTCGATACCAAAATTATTTATGGCTGAACCAAAAAAGACCGGGCACAATTTACCTGCAAGAAAACTGTCCAGATTAAATTCGTGACTTGCGCCGCGCACCAGTTCGATTTCTTCACGCAGTTCATTGGCGGCATCACCGAGCACTTCGTCCAGCTTGGAATTATCCAGTCCCTGAATAATTTCTCCGGTCTGAATCTTGCCACCGTGCGTTGCGCTATAGAGGTGGATGCTGTCATTATAAAGATGGAACACACCTTTAAATCTCTTGCCCATGCCAATCGGCCAGGTAACCGGTGCGCACTGGATATTGAGAATAGACTCCACTTCATCCATTAACTCGATAGGATCACGGCCTTCTCGATCCATCTTATTTATAAAGGTCAGGATTGGCGTGGTACGCAGACGACAAACTTCCATCAGCTTGATCGTCCGCGCTTCAACACCCTTGGCCGAATCGATCACCATTAACGCTGAATCTACTGCGGTCAGGGTGCGATAAGTATCTTCAGAAAAATCTTCGTGCCCCGGCGTGTCTAAAAGATTAATAATTTTTTCTTTGTAGGGAAATTGCATCACCGCCGAGGTCACGGAAATACCGCGCTCTTTTTCCATCGCCATCCAGTCTGAGGTCGCATGCCGATCTGCCTTGCGGCCTTTAACGGTTCCAGCCTGCTGAATCGCGCGTCCGTAAAGTAATAATTTTTCGGTCAGGGTGGTTTTACCCGCATCGGGATGGGAAATAATAGCGAACGTACGCCGACGTTCGATTTCTTCGTTTAAAGATGACATAGAAATTTCTGTGTGCTGAAAAGCTTTAATTCTAGCAGGTTAGTCCAATGACCGTGTCATAATCAGGGCATCTTCCCGATTATTATTTTCACCCGGGTAGTAATTTGGTCGCCGCCCTGCCCGGCTGAAACCTAATGCCTGATATAGCCCAATTGCACTCTCATTGCTGGGGCGAACTTCCAGATACATGGTTTTAGCCTGCCATTTGCGCGCCAGACCAAGCATGAAATTCATGATCAGGGTTGCCAGTCCCTGCCGCTGAAAATCAGGCTGCACACAAAGCGTTAAAATATGCGCCTCGCCCGGCCCTAGCGCCATCACGCAATAACCGCGAAGTTCATCCTGCTCCCGGTAAATCCAGCAACTGTAGCCCACTTTAATGCAATCGGAAAAAATGCCGGTAGTCCAGGGATGAGGATACACCTCCGTTTCTATCGCCATCACCTCATCGAGATCGTCAATGCGCATGGGCATCAAGCCATCATGTCCTGGCTCAATTACTGCGCTCATAAATCAATCGACTCCAGCGAGCTTTTCGCAAACAGTAAATCTTCCCAGCTTTTACGTTTTTCCAGAGGTGAACGTAGCAGGTAGGCTGGATGATAGGTGACGATCACCGGTGCCGAGCTTATCTCGATAGGGTGCAATTTACCACGCAGGCGTCCGAGAGTAGTGTTGGTCTGAAGTAAATTTTGTGCGGCAATCCGCCCCAGCGCCAAAATAACTTTTGGTTGAATCAGTTGAATCTGGCGTTGCAGATACGCTGAACAATGCATAACTTCATCGGCTTTCGGATCTCGATTTTGTGGCGGGCGACATTTTAGAATATTGGCAATATAAACATCCTGCCGACTCAGATCGAGCGCCTGCAACATAGCATTGAGTAGTTGTCCGGCACGCCCGACAAAGGGTTCGCCCTGCCTGTCCTCATCCGCCCCGGGGGCTTCACCAATGATCAGCCAGTCGGCGTTACGATTGCCCACTCCGAAGACCGTTTGCGTACACGTTTTACGTAACCCACATAACTGGCATTCGCTAACGCGGGTTTGCAGTGCATCCCAGTCTAGCGTGGAGACATCGCTATCGGAAGTTGCATGTTCAATTTTTGGTAATGCTGGTTCAGCGATAGCCACAGTTTCTTGCTCGACTGTCACATCAATAACAGCCGGTGCAGTTTCCTGTTCAGGCGTTTCCACCACCGGCATATCTTTCGGCAGCCAGACATCGATGCCCATGGCTTTGAGGTATTCATGTTGCTTAGCTGAAAGGTTTGTCATAAATAGTTCGATAAACTACCCCGCAACAAGCTGCGGGGGGGCGTTGTAGGTTCGCCTTCAGGCGAACAGGTGCGACTAAAGCCGAACCTACAATACATCCACTGACTAAACATCGCCGGTCTGTGGATGCGAACGTGCGTCCGGCTCGATAATTTTATTCAGCGCATTAACATAAGCTTTGGCTGAAGCAATAACAATATCCGTATCTGCGCCCTGACCATTGACGATACGTCCGCCTTTTTCCAGTCGCACCGTCACTTCGCCCTGCGAGTCAGTACCCGTGGTAATATTATTTACCGAGTACAATAGCAGTTCAGTGCCGCTATTAATGATTTTTTCAATCGCTTTGAATGCGGCATCGACAGAGCCGCCACCTTCACTGCTGCTTTGCTGTTCTTCGCCATCCACATCGATGGAGATAGTCGCCATCGGAGTTTCACCGGTTTCTGAACAAACTTTCAAGGCAACCAGTTGCACCCAGTCATTGCCCGCCTCGACACTGGCTTCGGTGACCAGAGCCTGCAAATCTTCATCATAGATTTCATGTTTCTTGTCAGCCAGTTTTTTAAAACGCGAAAAGGCTTCATTCAAATCTGATTCAGATTTGAATTCCACACCTAACTCTTTCAAGCGAGTGCGAAACGCATTGCGTCCTGAATGTTTACCCAGCACCATGCGATTAGTAGTTAAGCCCACATCTTCAGCACGCATGATTTCGTAGGTCTCGCGATGCTTAAGCACGCCATCCTGATGTATGCCGGACTCATGAGCAAAGGCATTGGCACCGACAATCGCCTTATTAGGCTGCACTGCAAAGCCGGTAATCCCGGATACCAGCCGTGAACAATTCATAATCTGGGTGCTATCCAGATGTTCCACTGAACAGGGAAAAATATCGCCACGGGTTTTTACCGTCATCATTACTTCTTCCAGTGAAGCATTACCGGCACGTTCACCCAAACCATTAATTGTGCATTCCACCTGACGTGCGCCATTCATTACTGCCGCCAGCGAGTTTGCAGTCGCCAGTCCCAAATCATTGTGACAATGCACCGAGAAAACCGCCTTGTCTGAATTAGGCACGCGCTCGCGCAGGTTATGAATTAAAGCGCCAAACTGGGCAGGAATGTTATAGCCAACGGTATCGGGAATATTCACCGTGGTCGCACCAGCATCGATCACCGCCTCTAACACACGGCAAAGAAAATCCAGCTCCGAGCGTCCAGCATCTTCCGGTGAAAACTCAACGTTATCGGTAAACTGCCGCGCTTTTTTCACTGCCCGCACTGCTTGCTCCAGTACCTGCTCTGGACTCATGCGCAACTTGCTTTGCATATGAATCGGTGAGGTCGCAATGAAGGTATGAATCCGGCCTGAATTCGCCGGCTTAAGCGCCTCACCAACGCGTTCAATATCTTTATCCAGCGCCCGCGCCAATCCGCAGATGGTACTGTCTTTAACGGCTTCGGCCACTGCTTTTACTGCTTCAAAATCACCCACACTGGCGACCGGGAAACCAGCTTCAATCACATCGACATGCATTTTTTCCAGCGCTCGGGCAATGCGCACCTTCTCATCCATAGTCATGGACGCACCGGGGCTTTGCTCACCGTCACGCAAGGTGGTGTCAAAAATAATCAGTTTGTCTGCTGTCATGTTTGTCTCTGACATTTAAAATTCTCCCGCATGGCCTGGCATTATGACATGCACAGCCATGAAAGCTAAGTCTCTCAATTAGAGAGATAAAATAATAGTTGGAGTGTGTGCGCGTTATCCCGCGCAAGGATTCAGTTCGTTGCCCGGCTGGGCAGGAGTCGTAGGCAGAGCAGGCAAAAGGAGGGGGTTGCCGTCCCGTACTGGGTCAACACCGTTACAGTGGAATTGTTGTGTTTGCCGATGCTCATAGTCAATAGTCTCTTGGGACAACTATAGCGGCAATCACTTCACTTTTCAAAGCCATCATCAGAATTTTTTTCATTCTCATTACTGCTCGAACTCTCGCCGCGACGTTGGGCGCGATGCTCACGTCGCCGACGTAGCAACAGTAACGTCCAGATCGGCCCCGACAAGGCATAGAGCAGGAAGCCACTGAACAAAACAACTGGGGGATCATAGGACACCAGCACGATCAGCAGGACGATCAACAAAATGCTGACAAAGGGTACTTTGTCTTTGAGATTCAAACCTTTGAAGCTATGGTAGCGCACATTACTGACCATTAGCAGGCCAGCCAGCAGGGTCACGATCAATGCGGTCAAGTTGATAGCAGTGCCTTGTAGGCCATAGTTATTGCCGACCCAGACCATTCCCGCAACAATGGCCGCCGCCGCCGGACTGGCTAACCCCTGAAAATAACGCTTGTCGGCAATCCCAACCTGGGTATTAAACCGCGCCAGGCGCAAGGCCGCACCGGCGGTATAAATAAAAGCGGCTAACCAGCCTGCCTTGCCCAGCCCTGACAAAGCCCACTGGTAGATCACCAGTGCAGGAGCTAAACCAAAAGAAACCATATCAGAAAGGCTATCGTATTCGGCACCAAAGTCACTTTGGGTGTTGGTCATCCGCGCCACCCGGCCATCGAGACCATCGAGCAACATCGCCACAAAAATAGCGATGGCAGCCGCTTCGAAGCGGCTTTGCATCGCCGCGACAATCGCGTAAAAACCAGAAAATAACGCCGCTGTGGTAAACAGGTTCGGCAACAGGTAGATGCCGCGGTGACGATGTGCTTTTTTTCTGCGTTCAATCATAGGCAGAAGCATACTCCGTTTTACACCTACCGTGTAGGTACGGCTTCATCTGTACAAGAGGGCGCATATGTACGGCTGAAGCCGTACCTACATGGCAGGCGTAATTAAATCGGTCATTCCATTTGAGAAACACACCTTTAATCCCGACTCTGTGAACGGTGAATAAACTGGGCAAGAATAGACTCGCCACCATACACGGTGTCACCGACTTTGACCTGTTTAGGAGAATCTTCAGGAAGATAAACATCCAGTTGCGCACCCAGTGGTATATAACCACAGCGGCGTCCCTGGCCAACACGATCACCGGTGGAAAGATAACAGGCTATGCGGCCAAAAAAACGACCGGGTTTCATCGCCAGCACCACATCATCTTCTTCATCGGTTTGCAACCAGACGGCATGAGCATGACCGGTACCATGGGGAATAGTTTCTCCCATCCAGTGCTGAATAATATTGCCTTCGGTAACACTACGCAGGGTAAAGGTGCCGGACAGAGGCATGCGAATACTAATTTTTAATGACTCGCTGGACAGATAGGGATCTTTGCAGATCTTCACCGCAATAATCTTACCATCTACCGGCGCAACTATACCCAAGGGTGAGGCCGGTGTAACACGCTGTGGATCGCGAAGTAACCAGCCCAGCGCAAAAACAAGTAGCCATGCAGGCCAGGTAATGCTGCCATAAAAAACTTGCAGCACTAAAGCGCCAATAATGGCCATCACAAGAAGGGGCATCCCCTCTTTGGCAATCGATGAGTGTTGGCTTACCGGCATGGCCGACAGTCCGTAATAGTTATATTTAGTGAGTAGAGTAACGACCCGTGTTTATACGCACAGGCCGTTACGTTTCTTATTAGTTTTTGCTGGTGTCCACGATCTTTTCAATCCAGGGCATCATCTTACGCAGTTTCGCACCGACTTGCTCGATAGGATGTTCAGCATTCAGACGACGATGCGCGGTCATCTCAGGATAGTTAGTCTGGCCTTCGAGAATGAAACGCTTGGCATACTCACCGGTTTGAATATTGTGTAAGGCTTCTTTCATTGCCCAACGACTTTCATCATTGATAACTCGCGGCCCCGTTACATACTCACCGTACTCGGCGTTATTGGAGATTGAATAATTCATGTTGGCAATGCCGCCTTCGTACATCAGATCGACGATCAGCTTAAGCTCATGCAGACATTCGAAATAAGCCATTTCCGGCGCATACCCGGCTTCAACCAAGGTTTCAAAACCGGCCTTCACCAGTTCAACCGCGCCGCCACAAAGCACAGCCTGTTCACCGAACAGATCGGTTTCGGTTTCATCTTTGAACGAGGTTTCAATAATACCGGTACGACCGCCACCAATGGCAGACGCATAGGACAGGGCAATATCTTTCGCCTTGCCAGTCGCATCCTGATGAATCGCAATCAAATCAGGAATACCGCCACCTTTAACATACTCGGTGCGTACTGTGTGTCCCGGTGCTTTCGGTGCAATCATAATCACATCCAGATCTTTACGCGGTACAACCTGGTTGTAATGAATGCTGAAACCATGTGCGAACGCGAGTACCGCGCCTTGCTTCAGGTTAGGTTCGATGTCCTGTTTATACAGTTGCGACTGAAATTCATCCGGGGTCAATACCATCACCAGATCAGCGGCTTTAACTGCTTCAGCGGTGGCTTTAACCGTCAGCCCTGCGTTTTCCGCCTTGACTGTCGAAGTTGAACCCGCACGCAAACCCACGATAACATCAACGCCAGAGTCTTTAAGGTTGTTGGCATGCGCATGTCCCTGCGAACCGTACCCAATGATGGCGACTTTCATACCCTTGATGATGTCGAGCTTACAATCTTTGTCGTAATAAATATTCATAAAACTGTTCCTGTATCTGTTATAAATTTAATAAACTATCCCGCAGCACGCTGACGGGGTATCTGTGTATGTAGGTTCGGCTTCAGCCGTACTGGTACGGCTGAAGCCGAACCTACAATAGAACTTCGCAGCAAGCTGCGAGAAATATA
>CAZIJT010000022.1:0-27585 GCA_964539595.1 uncultured Thiohalophilus sp.
ATTGCCGAGGTTACTTGCCCGCGTATCGCAGTGCTCGGCACCGACGGCGCTATTGGCAAACGTACTACCGCGACTATCCTGACTCAAGCCCTAAACGATGCTGGTGTAAAAGCGGTAATGGTCGGTACCGGGCAAACGGGTCTGATTCAGGGTGCCCGCTATGGCATTGCGCTCGATGCTATACCGTCACAGTTTTGTTCAGGTGAGATGGAAGCCAGCATCATTGAAGCGTTCGAAGGCGAGCAGCCTGATGTCATTATCATTGAAGGGCAGGGTGCGCTGAGTCACCCTGCCTACTTGAGTTCTACTTTTATCCTGCGGGGCAGTTGCGCAGATGGCGTGGTGTTGCAGCACGCACCAGGGCGTAGCCATCGTTGTGACTTTGAAGACGTGCTCATGCCGACACCGGCCTCCGAGATTAATCTCATCCAGACGTTTGCACCGACCAGAGTGATCGGTCTTACCATCAACCATGAGAATATGACCGATGAGCAGGTTGGTGAGGCAATCACGCAGTATGAACGCGAATTGGGTATTCCCGCTACAGATGCGTTGACGCGATCCCCTGAGCGTCTGGTCGACATGGTTTTTGAAGCATTCCCCACGATTAAAGGTAAGCTAGCTGACTGCGCGTAGTGAGTGCGCCGCGGTTAGAAATTGACCTAGACAAGATCTACCACAACGCTCGGACACTGGTCGAACGCTTGGCTGTGAGAGGTATTTCGGTCACGGGTGTGACCAAAGCGAGCCTCGGTTGCCCAGCGATAGCCACAGCAATGCTTCGGGCGGGTGTGCTTGGACTGGGTGACTCCCGCATCGAGAATATCGAAGCGATGCGTGATGCGCAGGTAGCGGCGCCTATGACACTGATCCGTTCACCGATGCTTAGCCAGGTGGAGAGGGTGGTGAAGCAGGCTGAGATAAGTTTCAACACTGAACTCGATGTTATCAGTCAGCTCTCATCTGCCGCGCAGAAGGTGAAGCGGATACACGGGGTCGTACTCATGGTCGAGCTTGGTGACCTGCGCGAAGGCATCATGCCGGGGGACCTGGAGAGCGTCGTGCGTGAGACTATTCGTTTCCCAAACATACTGCTCAAAGGTATTGGAACTAACCTTGCGTGTCGCTGTGGCGTCTCACCCGATGCCAACAACATGGCTGAACTGTCCACGCTGGCCGATTCGATTGACGCAAGCTTCGGTCCCATGCTCAGCATCGTTTCTGGCGGTAACTCTGCCAATCTCGAGTGGCTTTTAAGTGGTTCAGACACAGGACGGATAAACGATCTTCGATTGGGTGAATCGATACTGTTAGGCTGTGAGCCATTGCATCGTCAAGCTATCGATGGCCTGTATACCGATGCCTTTACTCTTATCGCCGAAGTAATTGAATCGAAGCTTAAACCATCACAGCCATGGGGTGAGGTTGGCCAGAGTGCCTTTGGTGTTACGCCACCTGTTACAAATCGGGGCAATATCTTCCAGACGATCCTGGCCATCGGGCAGCAGGACATCGATCCGAATGGCCTCCAGGCACCTGACGGAATTGAGATTCTTGGGGCGAGCAGTGACCATCTTATTGTTGAATCCGGTCGTTGTTTGCCTGTAGGTACCGAGATCAGCTTTCAGCTAAATTACAGTGCACTGGTGCGCGCGATGACCTCACCCTTTGTTATTAAGGTCGAGAAGGGTCAGGGGCATCAGACGCATGTGTCTGATAGTTATGACAAGCCCTAAATTGTTGTTAGCTACTAACACGATTTTTGTTGGCGTGGCACACTCCTTAAAACCTGGTTTAACTGTAGTTTTCAGACCGTAGTTTACTGATCATTATTTGTTGTTGGTTGGCGCTGAGCGAAGCCCAACAATTAAATCATTTATCAAAATATAGCTGGTGGGCTTTGCTCAGCACCAACCTACATAAGATCACTACTGGCTATTACTTTTCTGTTAGCGCACAAATCACAAACCGGTGCTTACCTGATCGCGTTCGCTTTATTTTATCTACATACTGTATTTCAATTTGCATGCCTTCACCCACATCATTGTGGATTTTTTCTTTAATTGAATTCACTAATTCAACATCCAATTTGATATTAGCATTGATATTTAGCATGACTTTGTCCAGCTCTGTCTGCACAAACTGATATTGTTGAATACCGCTGACGCCATCAAGCAGGCGGTTGAAATAGGACGGTGCAATTTTTTTCCCGTTGCGGGTTTTAATGAAGTCATTGCTGCGGCAGACGCCCATTTCCATCATTGGCAATGCTGAGCCGCAGGCGCATTCTCCCTGTTTTATTTTACCGCTGTCGCCGTTTTCATAACGAATCATGGGCATGAGAAAGTTGGTGAGTGAGGTGATAAGGAGTTTATCTTCATTATCTGTATTTACCGATTCGAGATAGACCATATCGGTAAATATATGCATGTTACCTTGCCTGCATTCGAGGCCGATATTAGGGATCTCGCGACAACCATATTGGTTATAAACCTTGCAACCGAACGCGGTTTCCATTAAATCACGTTGCCAGTCATACAGCACTTCTGCGGTTGAATACACGCCTTTTAGCCTTTTAGGCAGGGTGATTTTGTTTTCGATCACATGCCTTGCTACATCGGCAAGAATTGACGCATAGCCTTGTAATAATATCGGTTTGTAATTTTTTATATACTGTGCCCATAGGTTTAGTTCTGTTTCGCCGTATTCCCATGCGCCAATGGTTTGTTCAGCGGCAATAAAATTATAATAGCGATTTCTCAGACTATACTTTTTTATATCTTGCTTGGCACCCCAGAAATTCAGGATTTTTTCACCCGGTTGCCAGCCTGACCACATATAGCTGCGGCACATGCCTGCACGCATGAGTTCCATTTTATAGGTGTCGTAATAAAAAGACAGCGGTTTACCGGTGGAGCCACCGGTGTAACCAAGACGGATAGTGTTTTTGTTGGTTAAATCAGAAACCATCGCGTCGCGATGTCGAATTAGCTTATCCTTGCTCAATACGGGCAACCGGCCAATATTGAGATCATTCAACTCTTCAGGCAATAATTCTGCATAGCAGTTTTTATAATAGTCAGTATGCAGGCTGGCAAACTGGACTATCCGTGCCAGATCCTGTTTTTGCTTTTCCAGCAATTGCGCCTGCGTCAACTTTTGCTGCTGCAACAATCCAGGCAATAGCTGATAGCGGGAGGGACGTGCATTTTTATGCAGCCAGTATTTTAAGCGCCGTATCATCACTAATTTTATCGTGGGCTGGTCGTATCAGAGAACAGCTTTTCCCATGCCTGCTTTTCATCGGGGTAGCGGAGAATCCCATCAACAATTTGTTTCATGCGGGGTTGTTTATTTTCTGTAGAGTTGATTAACTGGTGGCCGTATGAATGGTCACCAAAATTATGCTCAATATTTTCAACGAAGGTATCGAGCTTCGTTTTTACATCCGCATAGTCTACTTTCTGGTTCCACCAACAGGCGGAATCACTGAGCAACATTTTTAATTTTTCTTTTTTGTCCTGTAGTGTTTTATGTCTATGTAGATACTGACGGCAGATGTTTTTTTCTGTTGCACTGACGATGGACACAATCGTATCACGACTCAACGAGGTTGACGGATAACCCTGTTCAGTCAATTTTTCCAGGCTGAACAACATTACATCACCAAAATACTGGCGTTCCAGCTCACCTGATAGATCCACTGATTCTGATTGCTGCACAATATCCGGACGAAACTCGGAGGCTCCTGTATCTGCTACTGTGCGTTTGTGCAGCATAGGCAGGTTAACTGATAGAAAACGTTGTTTTAATTCAGCTTTGACAATGCGTCCCATAGCCGGCCCGTTCATGCGTAGCTTGAGTGGAGCAAAGGGAATGAAGTAGTTTAATCCCTCCGCATTAAACACATAATTACCGGGATAAACTGTGCGCGCGGGAGTAAGACTTTCGATGGCATCTTGATACTGATAATAACTTTTGCGCGTGGGGTGTTCGCCATAAAAAAAGCCATTCAATTTTTCTGAAAAATGCTTGAGGCAGGCTCCATTGTCATGCTTCTCATGAAGGGGGCAAGGATAACGATATACGTGCTGCTTATGTTTGAAACCAAACAGCTCTGGCATGTCATGATAGGCGGCATCATCCCTGTTTTGCTCGGCGGGAGTATGAAAGTCACAGGCTTGTTGTGCGCGACAGTTCTTCATCTGCTCCAGAAAACCAATGACATCTTCTAGAAAATTGACAGTCATCACCGCCGGTGAGACGGGGGGATCACCGACTACTTTGCCGGTAATGATACAGGCATTGGTCTGGCTGAAAATTTCATCCAGATAATAAAAATAGTTAAGGCCATATAGGTCACGATCACCTTTAGGGCTACTGATTTTAATCTGAAATTCCTGATCACTATCGAGAGAATAAAACAGGACTTTTTTATACATCTTCGCCAGCTCATATAATTTCAGACTGGCAATATTTCGCATCCTTGGCGAACCCTTATGAAAAAACTTTTCTGGATCGGCATCACCCAGTATGCCGTGGAGACTTTTTCTTTGCTCATCGGATAAAGCGTCAAGTTGTTGTAGCTGTTGCTGCTGTCCAAAATAAACGCACTCTATTCCCTGTGCATGAAACTGAGCAACAATCTTTTTATTGCGTGCAATATTATTTTTATCTTTACTATCATCGGCGATGATTATAGTGATTTTTTGATAACGACCATTTTTCATCCCACCATAATTATAGGTGCGACAAAGATGTAAAATACTATTAAGACAATCCGTTAGTTGACGTGGGCGATCTGCCACGGGGATGAATAAGACAAAATGATGACGCTCATCACCGCCTTGTTTTACAATCACTGTTTCCAGTTCGTGGAAAACATGCTGGTAATGGCCGAGCAGATCAGCATCACTCTTATTTTCCCAGAGAAGTGGCTCGATCAGCGCAATAGTCTCTTTGTAGATAGGGATGAGATTATTTGCCGATGCTGTTTCCAGCCTGTTCCGCAAAGCCGCACTTGTTGAAAGTCTGCTATTGGAAAGAAAATTATGCAGTGCGCAATGAGCCGACAAAGTGTTGCCCCCTGATACGCTTATCGCTTGCTGATGTAATTTGGAAAACTGTTTTTATCGATCATGATTTCTATTAGATTTATCGCGCCACTAAAATCGGTGTCATTAAATACTGTGTCGATATCGGACTCTTTCTCTATCCGGCTATAGTTAATCGAAAATGATTTCGCTAAATCTGCGTAGTCTGGATTAACAAAGTCACAGTTGATGTAGCGATCAGCGTATTGTTGGGACTGATTTTTTCGAATTAGTCCCATAGTGGAATTATTAAACAGAATAATATTCAGTGGCAGCTTGTAATTCACGGCAGTCATTATTTCCATGCAACACATCTGAAAGCCACCATCACCAAGAATGGCGAATGTGGGTTTGTTGGTTATAAAACGTGCGCCGATGGCAGCGGGTATTGCCTGACCTAAAGAGGAAATGCCGGAGTTCGGGTAATAACGATTGGCTGATGAGACATTGAAAAAATTTTGTGCAAATATAATATTGTCATCGAATACCTGAATGCCCTGGACAAACTGTTTTTCAAGGTGGGCAAAAAATTGTGCCACTAAGGGGAATCGCAACTGAAATATTTCAGTGTCACTTGCCGATGGGATATCGTCCCCGGCTTCGCAACCACCTGGTATTGGTGCTGTGCTGAAGGTCTTCTTTTTTCTATCTTCAGGTATGGATTTTGTATAGTTTAATACGCCCGATAAAATGTGTTTAATATCACCATAGATTGCGACATCGGCCTTAAATACTTTTCCCAGTTGTTGTTCGTCTATATCTACCTGAACTATTTTTTTATTTTCCATCAGTTCCCTGTCCCACAGGTAACTGGTGCGTTCATTAAAAGCTGCGCCGAGGAAAATTAGTAGATCAGATTTTTCGGTAATATATTCATAAGCTCGGCTATATGACGTCACCCCCAGACTGCCCAGCGAATAACTGGACTGCTCGCTGATAATGCCCTTAGCCTTGAGACTGGTGGTTACTGGAATTTGTAATTGCTCACTCAGTTGCGTTATCTCATCCTGTGCGCCAGATTTAATACAACCATATCCGGCAACAATGACAGGGTTTTCTGCATTCAATAACAGTTCGCTCATTGCTGCCACGGCAACGGCATTGTCGGGTAAGTTGTAGCTGCTGTGCTCGGCTTGAACTTGATCAAGCAGGCTGTCATCGACTAATTCTTTCTGCACGTTATAAGGAAAACTAAGTAACACTGGCCCGGAGTTATCCGACAGTAAAATTCCCGATGCTCGGTTTAACACATTAGCGAGATAATCGGTTCGTTCGATAATTTTGTTGTATTTTGTAATACCTTTGAACAGGGTGTCCTGATCGATACTGCCGCCTTCGCCCGAACTTTCCTGCAAGCCACCCTTGCCAAAAATATGGGTCGAGGTTTCGCCGGTAATCACCAACAGCGGTTGCTTGTCGGCATAGGCGTTAGCAATGCCCGTGACCAGATTAGTTGCGCCCGGTCCGGCTGTGGTAATACAGGCACCAATGCCGCCCGAAGCGCGTGCATAACCGCCCGCCATAAACGATGCACCTTGCTCGTGCTTGGCTAAAATGGAGTTAATTTTTGAATCGTAAAGGCTGTCGTAGACCGGCAGAATGTGTGCGCCGGGCATGCCGAATATATATTCGATGCCCAGTCGTTCCATGTATTTAACGATTAATTCACTGACCTGTATTTGCATGTCCCGACATCACTGTGGTTTGTTATAAGGTTGGACGTTGCAGCGGTGCTTCTACCTGCTCACGTTTTTCGCGACCCAGTAATTGTTCGATCAGTGCCAGCGCAAAATCCATCGCCGTGCCTGGCCCCCGTGAGGTGATTAACTTGTTATCAATCACCACAGCTTGTTCGAGATAATCCATGTCCTCGATTGCGCAGCCCTCAAGACTGCCGGGAAAGCTGGTAGCCTTGCGACCATCAAGCAAACCTGCGCGAGCCAGCACTTTAGGTGCAGCACAGATAGCGGCAATGTATTTTTTGTTTTTGTGCATCTTTTGTAAGAGCGCATGTATGCGTGGATCATCATTAAGATGATCCGCACCCGGCAGGCCACCGGGCAAAACTAGCATGTCATAATCTTTTTCTAATGCCTGATCCAGACTCATATCGGCAATCAGTATCATCCCACGACTGGCTTTGACAGGCTGCTCGTCAAGTGCGGCGGTAATGACGTTGATACCCGCACGGCGCAGTAGATCGACGATGGTCACCGCTTCCATTTCTTCACAACCCTGAGCTAGTGGGACGAGGACAGATGCCATCGTTCATTACTCCTGAGTTTACGAATAGAAATTAAACTGGACACGGGCACCAGTTTTATACCCTGCTTTTCCAGCGTAGGTAACCAGGCTTCCAGTACCTTCATGGTGCTTTTATAGGGATGGCCAATCGCCAGTGCGGTGCCCTTCTTTCTGGCGCGTTCGATCAATACTTTGAGTTGCTGTTTAACGATAGCTTCGTTGTCTTTTTCATAGTCAAGAAACACGTCACGCTTTGCACCGCGAATGCCACGTTTGTTAGCCTCGGTCATGGCGACACTATCGCGGGTAGTGCGGCTATCAACAAAATATAAATCATCTCGAAACATGGCGGTTTGCATCACCCAGATCATCTGTTGGGTGTTTTTTGTGAGCATGCTGCCCATGTGATTATTAAAGCCACGCACATGAGGAACGGCGTTAATGCTTTTACGCATTTCATGTTTGAGCTGCTGCTCGTTCATTACCTGTGTCAGGCCACCGGGGCCGAGTAGCTTGCCGCTGTCTGCCTGCATCGGCAGGTGCAGCATAACTTCTTTATGCTGATCGTTGGCTAATTCTGCGAGGCGTGGGGAATAGGGAAGGTGGGGTAAAAAGGCGTAGGTCAATGCACCGGGCAAATTAACGGCGCGCTCCCCGGCTGTTTTGTGATTGCCGAGATCATCAATGATGATGCTGATAACAACGTCATCATTATGAATAGTGTTGTCGGTTTGCTCTGGCTGGGCGCTGGCGGCCAGAGCAAAGATAAATAAAAGAAAACTGGCTAGTTGTCGCATCAGTAAACTGGACATTGCAGCCGGCTATCTTATTTCGCACTTAGCAGATGCAGTCCCTTGAGCAAATTTAGGGCTTCATAAAGTGGATAATCTTTACTGGCCAGACTGCGGTTGTCTTTAGCATCTTTGGTTTTCTTGCCGTCCTTGTTTTTAATGCCTTTCTTGCCATTGTCATTTTTCAAATGGCCACTGAGATCGGCTTCTTTCAACTGTTTGAAACCACGATCTTCGCGTTCAGCAATTTTAAGATGATCCAGCTTAATGTCAGGAACAATGCCTTCGGCCTGAATGGAGCGTTTTGATGGTGTGTAATAACGAGCAGTGGTCAGCTTGATCGCGCGTTTTTCACCGAGGGGCACGACGGTTTGTACTGAGCCTTTACCAAAGGTCTGGAAGCCCATGATCACGGCACGCTTGTTATCCTGCAACGCACCCGCGACAATTTCCGATGCGGACGCCGAACCACCATTGACCAGCACTACCATCGGTGCGCCATCGAGATATTCATCGGGCTTGGCCTGACGAATAAGACGGTTGCTGGCGTTGCGGCCTTCTACCGAAACGATCACGCCTTTTTTCAGGAAGGTGTCGGATACCGCAATGGCCGCATCCAGCAGTCCGCCAGGATTGTTGCGCAAATCTAGCACCATGCCTTTTAACACACCGTCATTTTCCTTTTTTAACTCGGAAATAGCTTTGCGTAAATCATCGCCGGTGCGTTCCTGAAACTGTGAGATGCGCACATAGGCATAACCGGGTTCAAGTGATTTGTGTTTGACGCTCTTGACCCGGATGATGGCGCGCTTGATATCAATAATAAGAGGTTTATCGACACCCTCACGGGCAATGGTCAGGCTAAGTTCTGAACCGGGCTTGCCGCGCATGAGTTTGACCGCGTCATCCAGACCCATACCTTTAACCGGCTTGTCATCCAGACGAATGATTAGATCGCCGGACTTTACCCCGGCACGCTCGGCGGGCGTATCATCAATGGGTGAAATGACTTTGACGAAACCGTCTTCCATGCCGACCACAATTCCCAGTCCACCAAACTCGCCACTGGTGCCAACGCGCAATTCTTCAAAGGCCTTGGCATCCAGATAGCTGGAATGGGGATCCAGCCCGGTGAGCATGCCACGAATGGCGTTTTCCAGCAGCTCGGTGTCTTTTACTTCCTCAACATAGTTTTCTTTAATCTTGCCAAAAACCTCGCTCAAAGCACGGATGGTGTCCAGCGGCAGCACGCCCTGCACCGATGCCGCTTCACGATCTGCCAGCACCCCTCGACCAATGGCTAATGAGACGCCAATGATCAGACCGAGCATCAGGATAAGAAAGTTTTTGTTAAATAATTTCATGAAATCACTTCTCCAGCCCACGCTGGGCTTTAAATCTTAAATATAATTCCTTAGTTGCCTGATATTACAATAAAGCTTAAAAACAGACACCCTTTTTTATATGCTATCGGCTGAATAAATCAACCTCGACGTGTGCGTTTGCACCAGCGACTGGGGTTGGTCGGCTTGCCCTTGTAGCGAATTTCGAAATAAAGTCCGCTACTTTGCTGGCCGCCGCTATCACCCACCTCGGCAATGACCTCGTTAACATCCACCCAGTCGCCGGTTTCCTTGTAGAGGCTCTGATTGTGGCCATACAGGCTCATATAGCCATCGCCGTGATCGATGATCAGTAACAAGCCATAGCCCCTTAGCCAGTCGGCATAGGCGACCCGGCCATGAGAAATGGCATGCACTTCACGCCCTTTTGCGGCGTTGATCATCACCCCGTTCCATTTTAGCTTGCCTGCCTTGCGGCGCTTGCCATAGAGCTTTTTTACCTGCCCACGCACAGGCCACACCAGCTTGCCCTTATAGGCGGCAAAGGATTTATGCTGGCCGACTTCGGCAAAAATATCCGGCATGGCTTTGTTGATGGCCTGCAATAAGTTTTGCAGGCGCTTTTCATCTGCGCTCATTTGCGCCAGCTTTTGATCCTTGCTCTTGATGTCCCGGCTCAGACGCGCCAGCACCAGGGCGCGTTCACGATAAGTTTTCTCCAGCGATTTTTTTTCAGCCTGCCGTTTTGCCTGCGTTTGTTGCAGTTTTTTAGTTTCAGTGCTGATTTCGCTGCGCAGGTTTTCAATCTTTTCCAGTGCGAGCTGCACCTGATTGATGTGTTCGCTGCGCGCCTGATTGAAATAATCGTAATACACCAGGGTGCGACCGACGAGGGCGGGATCTTCCTGATTTAGCATCAGTTTGAGATATTCCTGTCGCCCAATCATGAAGGCCGAGCGAACCTGTTTGCCCAGCAATGACCGTTGTGCAGCCAGTTTTTGCTCTTCCCGTCGTTGTTGTTTTTTTAGTTTGGCCAGTTTTTTCTTTCGGTTTTTAAGCTTGTGCGAGAGCTGGCGCAGATTTTTTGACTGTCGGCCGATGCGGGTTTCTGTTTTACTCAGGGTATGTTGTACCGAATCGTGCAGGCTGCGGGTTTCGACCAGTTCATCGCGCAGGGCGTGGATCCGATTGCGCAGGCGTTCCAGCTCTTCGGCTCTGGCCTGACGTTCCGAGGCACTGGGCGTAGCAGCCTGTATTGCTCCGGCAAACAGCAGCAGGAGGTTGACTATCAGCAGACTGACAAGGAGTGGTTTCAGTCGTCTAGCTCCAGCAGAGAATGGCCAGTCATCGCGCCCGGTTTTTCCAGCCCCATAAGATAGAGCATGGTTGGGGTGATATCTGAGAGCGCGCCACGCGATTCAAATTTTGCAGGTCGCCCCACGTAGATCAGCGGCACAACATTTGAGGTGTGAGCGGTGTGTGCCTGACAGGTTTCCAGGTTTGTCATTTTCTCGGCATTGCCATGATCAGCGGTGATCAGCATTTCCCCGCCGGCCTTGAGCACCGCCTCTTTAACTTGGCCGACATATTGATCCAGATATTCAATTGCCTTCACCGTGGCTTTAAAATTACCGGTGTGTCCGACCATGTCAGGGTTCGCGTAGTTGCAAATGATCACGTCGTACTGGTTGCCTTCAATCGCTTCAACCAGCTTTTTAGTGACTTCCGGGGCGCTCATTTCCGGCTGTAAATCATAGGTCGCGACATCTGGCGAAGGAATGAGAATCCGATCTTCAAAATCAAATGGTTTTTCCCGCCCACCATTAAAGAAGAAGGTGACATGAGCATATTTTTCGGTTTCGGCGATGCGCAGCTGATGTAGTCCCAGACGAGAAATGTATTCACCAAAGACATTGCGTAGACGTTCGGGTGGGTAGGCCACCGGAATATCGTACTCTGAATTGTATTCGGTGAGGCTGACAAAGCGTGCCAGCTTTGGAGCGGCTTCCCGGACAAAGCAATCAAAGTCGGGTTCGATAAAGGGACGAGTGATTTGCCGCGCGCGGTCAGAGCGGAAATTCATAAACACCAGAACATCGCCATCTTCCATTCGCACCGCTTGACCTTGCTCGGGAATGATAGCCGTGGCCCGGACAAACTCATCGGTTTCATCGCGCTGGTAGGCCATATCCAGCCCATCCATAGCTGTTTTTGTCTGAAATGCGGCCTTGCCCTGCGTGATTAAATCGTAGGCGCTCTGGATACGCGGCCAGCGGTGATCTCTGTCCATGGCGTAATAGCGGCCAATGATGGAGGCGAAGCAGCCCCCGCCGACGCGCTCAAACACGGCCTCCATTTTCTCGATAGATTCCTCTGCGCTTTTAGGTGCCGTATCGCGGCCATCCAGAAATGCGTGAACATAGACTTTATCTACGCCTTGACGCACGCCTAGCTCAACCATGGCGTGAATATGATCTTCGTGGCTATGCACCCCCCCCGGCGACAATAAGCCAAGAATATGCAGTGCTGAGCCATTTTCCCGCGCCAGATCGGCGGCATCTACCAGGGTCTGGTTGCTAAAAAAGGAGCCGGTTTTTACCGAGCGACTGACCCGGGTAAACTCCTGATAAACCACGCGCCCAGCTCCCAGATTCAAATGTCCCACCTCGGAATTACCCATTTGTTCCGACGGTAACCCGACTTCGGCACCCGACCCATGAATAAACGTGTGGGGGCAATTTTCCCAGAGGGTGCTCCAGACGGGTTTGTTGGCATGTAAAATGGCGTTGCCTTCAGGTTCGTCCGAGTAACCCCATCCATCGAGGATGAGTAGAACCATAGGCTTTGGAATCAGTGACATAGGCGTAGTTGACAGATCGGGTAGTAAATTTAGTGTAATGCTGGAATTATTCCAGAAATAGTGGGGCGGGATTGTCCCAAATAGCCATTAACAGTGCAAATCAGGCTTCTCATTCTGTATCTGAAAAAAAATACGGCTTTTGGTTAAAAAAACCTTCTCAAATGCCGCATTATTGTATAATGTTTTATTAATAAAGGGCAGCGCAAGCTTTAACGTCTAAGTAGATTGTGCAGCAATAGGTGACAAATATGTATACCAAGGTCGATGCTATGAATGTTGATGCCGCTGTTTTGATAACGCGCGATGAAGACATTGATCGTGCTTCACGCTCGCTAAAAGCAATGTCCCATCCTTTACGGCTGAAGATCCTCTGCACGTTGGGCAGCCAGGAAATCAGCGTTCAGGATATTGTTGAAAGTGTTGGCACGTCACAAAGCAATATTTCTCAGCACCTGGCTATTCTCCGCGACAAGGGTATTCTCGACTCCCGCAAAGATGCTAACCGTGTTTATTATCGTGTTGGCGATGATCGCACCCTGCGCCTGATTGACATGATGCGTCAGGTCTTCTGTACGGCTCCCAGTGAACTAAGCCCCGATTCTGCTCAGGAATAAACCCAGCTAGCAGCGCATCGGCGCTGAGCGGCAAACTTTAATTTCCAGCACCTTGAAATTGTGCTGTTCTGACCCTATCCAGAATTCAGCTTTAATTTCTCAACACCTCACAGGTAATTTTTAAATGAATATCGAACGTATCATCCGCATTATGGCGGGCAGCTTTATCCTGATTTCCGTCGCCCTCGGCATGGAAGCCAGCCCGCTCTATCAAAGTAGCCACTGGCTCTGGTTCACCGCATTTATCGGCTTTAACCTGCTACAAAGTGGCATTACCCGTTTTTGCCCCCCTGAATTGTTGCTGAAAAAATTGGGCATCAAACATTCAGGCTCCTGTGGCGTATAACCGCCGCTGCAACGACTATTAAATCGGAGACATTGTGGATCAGACTCTAGGCTTTATTTCCAATAACCTGCCGCTGTTCGGTGCCCTGGCTGTGATTCTGGCGATGCTGGGGTACAACTTTTTTGGCAGCAGTATGCGAGGTTACAAAACTGCATCACCTGCCGAAGCCATTCGAATGATCAATCACGACGATGCCGTGGTGCTGGATGTGCGCGAAGATGGCGAGTACCGCAATGGCCACATCATCAACGCCCTGCATATTCCACAGAACAAGCTGAAAGACCGGCTGGCTGAACTGGACAAGCATAAAGGCAAGGCGATTATTATTAGTTGCCGCTCAGGCAGCCGTTCCGGTCAGGCCTGCGCACTGCTAAAAAAACAGGGTTTTGACTCGGTTTATAATCTGGCCGGTGGCGTGATGGCCTGGCAGAGTGCCAGCCTGCCGCTGATAAAAAAATAAATTATCGACCCGTAAGGTTTTCTACATAATGAATGTCACCATCTATACCACTCGCTTCTGTCCTTATTGTGTGCGCGCCAAAGCGCTGCTGGATAGCAAGAATGTCAACTACGCAGAAATAGCCGTTGACAGTGATCACGAACAACGCAGCATCATGGAACAACGTAGCAGGCAGACCAGCGTGCCGCAGATTTTTATTTATGAGCAGCATATTGGCGGCTGCGATGAACTGCATGAGCTGGAAGCCTGCGGCAAACTGGACACTATCCTGACGGGAGAATAAAGCTGATGGACGACGCCCTGCATATCGTCTGTCCCCATTGTGGCGGCATCAACCGTGTCCCCGGTGCGAAACTGGCGGCAGGGGGCAACTGTGGCAAATGCCACAAGGCGCTGTTTACTGGCGCGCCCGTTACCCTAAATAGCGGAAATTTCGCACGCAATGTGGGCAAAAATGACATCCCACTGCTGGTTGATTTCTGGGCACCCTGGTGTGGTCCCTGCAAAATGATGGCTCCGGTATTTGAACAGGCTGCGCAACAACTGGAGCCTCGAATTCGACTTGCTAAAGTAAACACTGAAGCCGAACAGGCGCTGGCGGCTCAGTACAATATTCGCAGTATTCCGACACTGGCCATTTTTCGTCAGGGTCAGGAAGTCACGCGGATGGCTGGAGCGCTGGATTTGCCCGCGCTGATTAACTGGGTGGAACAGCATATTTGAACCGAACCCATGCCAGCGGCAGGCTATTCTGGTAATATTCCTGCCAACATAAAAACGTATAATTAATTATTTTCATTCCACACTAAATAAAGAAGACTAAAACATGGCTGATACTGACAATCAGGGCAACGGACAGGATCCCGCCCAGCAATTTGCAATCCAGAAAGTTTACGTGAAGGATCTTTCCTTTGAATCACCTAATGCACCCGGCGTATTTACCTCAGAATTCAAGCCGCAGGTAAATGTTGATCTGAACACCAACGGCCAGAGCATTGGCGAAAATATTTACGAAGTCGTGCTCTCCATTACGGTCACGGTAAAGCAGGATGAAAACACCGCCTACCTGGTAGAAGTCCAGCAGGCCGGTATTTTCAATATTCAGGGTATGCCCGAAGATCAACTGGCTGGCATGCTGGCCGTGTTCTGTCCCTCGATTATTTTCCCCTATGCCCGCGAAGCCATTTCTGATGTGGCGACCCGTGGCGGCTTCCCGCAGTTATTGCTGGCACCGGTAGATTTCAACGCCATGTACACCCAGCATCTGGAACAGCAAAAGGCTCAGCAGGCAACCCACTAACGGTCATGACGCGGCCTTGCTATCGCATCGGCGTGCTGGGCGCAGGTTCCTGGGGAACCGCGCTGGCCATGCTGCTGGCGAGCAATGGCCATGCCGTTAGTCTGTGGACGCACCGTCGTTCCCGTGCCGAAGAAATGGCACAGGCGCGCGAAAATAGCGTTTATCTGCCGGGGCTGGCGTTTCCTGAGTCTCTGCAAATCAGTGCCGATCTGGATACGCTATTTGAGCAGGTCGAGATTCTTCTCATTGTCGTGCCCAGCCACGTCTTTCGTCAGACCCTTTCGGCGATCAAACCCCTGCTGCAAACCCGGCACAAAGTCGCCTGGGCGACCAAGGGGCTTGAACCGGATAGCCGCAAATTATTACACCAGCAGGTAAAAGAAGAACTCGGCGAGACGCTGGCCACAGCGGTGGTGTCTGGTCCCACCTTTGCGCGTGAAGTCGCACAAAGACTCCCCGGCGCGGTTACGGTTGCCTCGCACAATACTGATTTTGCCCAACAGCTGGCGGAAGCCCTGCACAGTGACTATTTCCGTGCCTACACCGGGCAGGATGTGGTGGGCGTAGAAGTCGGCGGCGCGGTCAAAAATGTGCTCGCCATTGCCGCAGGCGCGGTCGATGGGCTGGGCTTCGGTGCCAATGCCCGTGCCGCGCTGATTGCCCGAGGACTGGCCGAAGTTACTCGGCTGGGGGTGGCGCTGGGCGCACAAACCGAAACTTTCACCGGCCTCACCGGCCTCGGTGATCTGGTGCTGACCTGCACCGACAACCAGTCCCGTAACCGTCGGTTGGGTCTGGCGGTGGGGCAGGGCAAAGATATTCAGCAGGCAATAAAAGAGATCGGTCAGGTGGTGGAAGGCTTCAATACTTCCCGTGAAGTTCATGCGCTGGCGCAAAGCCTGGGAGTTGATATGCCGATTACCGAACAGATTTACAAGGTGCTACACCACGGTCTGCCACCGAAAGACGCCGTGCAAGCGCTGATGGAACGAGCGATTCGCGCCGAGCATGACTAAGACAAAATCTTTAATCTCTACGGGTTAAATTCCCCGCTGCTTGCAGCGAAGCAACATCGTAGGTGCGGCTTTAGCCGCACATGTTCGCCTCATGGTGCCCGAAGGGTAGAAGGCGAACCTACCACTCATACCCCGTCAGCTTGCTGCGGGGAAGTTTATTCGCCGCTCAAAATGCTCCAGTAGTCGCGCCATCGGTCCCTGCGATAATAACAGTCCTATAAAAACCCCGGTGGTATTCGCCACCATGTCGGCATAAGAGTACGTGCGTACCGCCGTCATACCCTGTAATACTTCCAGCAACACGCCCATTAAAATAAAGCCTAGCATCAGCCATAAGCGCGGTTTCAGTTGACTATAGATCTGCGCAAACCAGCCCATGAGCAGGCCATAGGCAAGGAAATGGCCGAGCTTGTCGCCGTTATCAATACCGGTGTCGGGTGGATCGGAGGTCAAAGATAAATACCAGATCAGGGCAATTAACAAGGCTCCCAGCGCCAGCCAGAGTTTTGTGTATTTCAGTTGCGGATTCATTTATAGAAAAAATATTAGCAGGCCGATGCCCAGCAGCAAGCGGTAAATCACAAAGGGCAGCATGCCCATGCGCTCCAGCAATTTGAGGAAGAAATAAATACACACATAGGCGGTCAACATCGAGAGTACGATTCCCAGTCCCAACCCCAGCCAGTCCACCAGCTCATCGCTTTTGATCAGCTTCAGGGTGTTGTAACCGCCCGCCATGATAATAATCGGTACCGAGAGTAAAAAAGAAAAACGTGCAGCGGCTTCGCGGGTCAGACCTACCAGCAAGGCGGCAGTCATGGTGATCCCCGAACGTGAGGTGCCCGGAATCAATGCCAGCGCCTGTGCCAGACCAATAATGGCCACATCTTTCCAGTTGAGACTGCGCTCATCACGACTACGCGAACCTCGGACATCGGCCAGCCAAAGCAGCAACCCAAAGCCAATCGTGGTGGTGGCAATTACCAGTGGTGAGCGCAGTGTAGATTCAATAATGTCGTGAAACAGCAGGCCAGCCAGCGCCGCAGGAACCGTGCCCCAGCACACCGCCCAGGCCAGCCGACTCTCACCCACCAATTGGCGTTGGGATATTGAGCGTAGCCAGTCTCGCAACATCAACGACAATTCTTTACGGAAGTAACTCACGACCGCAATCAAGGTGCCCACATGTACTGCTACATCAAAGGCCAGCCCCTGATCCTCCCAGTCACTCAGCACGGGCACCATAATCAGGTGTGCCGAACTGGAGATGGGTAAAAACTCGGTAAAGCCCTGCACCAACGCGAGAATAATAATTTGTATCAATGACATTGTTTTAACACCTAAAAGAAACGCTGATTTATTGTTTGTTGACGGGATCTTTACAGCCGATCACGCATATCCTGCAAGCTGAACCCCGGCAAAGCCACCTTGCAATTCTTTGCCAATCCCATGGCTTTAAATGTTTCACCCATTTCCTGCGGCAGGGTCAGCTTTTTGATCTGAGCACTGTATTCAAGCTGAACCACAGGATCCATTTCTGTTGCCAACCAGTCGGTGATGCCGCTGGCCAGTAGAAAATGCGCCTGCGTCGTATACCCCGTCACCTGCAAACCAGCGTCTAATGCGGTATCGGCAATTGCAGTGAAATCCACATGTGCAGTAATGTCCTGTAAGCCCGGATAATAAAATGGATCATCATGCATGCGCTGACGATAGTGGCAACTCAATGTGCCCTGATTACGCTGTGCATGATAATACACGGCGCGTGGCTGACCATAGTCGAGCAACAGGATCATGCCGCTGCCCAGACTCGTGGCCACGGTTTTAACCCAGTCTTCTGCCGCGAATAAAATTTCAGAGGTATAACCTTCAACAAACGACTGATCTGTTTCCTGCTCAATTTGTTGCACACGGCGAATCAATCGTGGGTTATCTGTCGTGTCTGCGTGGCAGATAAAATGACCGTCTTTAATGGTGACACAGAGTTCTCGGGCAACACCTGATTCAATCACAAAACGGTGTGCGGGCAGCGCATCCAGCAATTCGTTGGCGAGAATTACGCCGTTAAAATTTGTTGGTAAACGATCAAGCCAGTGAACCCTCGTCGCCAGTTCGGGCACGCGTTCGTTTATTGTCTGTTGCTGACGCTCGCGCAGCTCAGCGCTGAGCTCCAGTATTAGATATTTTTCCGGCAGGGCATTATCGGCTGCCAGCTGCGCGAGGATCTCGGCTGCCATTATCCCACTACCGGCACCGACTTCCAGAATTTCTGCCGATTTAACAGTGGCAAGAACAGGTTGAATCGTGCGTGCGAGCGTGCGAGAAAACAAGCTGGAGATTTCCGGCGCAGTAACAAAATCGCCTGCGGCTCCCAGCTTGTGACTACCCGCGTGGTAATAACCCAGCCCCGGCTCGTACAGCGCCATCTCCATATAACGCCAGAAGGGTAATGCACCCGCGGATGCAGTAATTGCCGAAGCAATGCGTGCTGACAGTTTTTTGCTCAGCAACTGTGCCTGATCAGATGGCGCAGGCAAAGAGGATAATTCTTTTTGTACCTCTCGCAGGTGGCTGGGGAAATCATTGTGTTGCTTGATCATTTGCAGTGTTTTGTCAGGGTATCTGGGTTACAGTGGAACATTGGCAGGAGGATACCACAGGCATGCTTGGCAATAAGGTTGCATTGATTACTGGCGCGGCGCATCGCATTGGCGCGGCTACCGCCCAACTGCTGCATGCAGAGGGCATGAATCTGGTACTGCATTACCGCAGCTCGCGTGATGCCGCGCAAAAATTACAGCAACAAATGCTGGAGAAGCGACCCGACTCAGTCGTGCTGGTACAAACTGATCTACATAAAATTGACAACCTGCCCGCTCTGGTTAAAGAAGCCACTGATGCCTGGGGGCGGCTGGACGTGTTGATCAACAATGCTTCAAGTTTTTATCCTACCCCCCTTAACAAGGCGAGCGAGAAAGATTGGGATGATCTGATGGGCACTAACCTTAAAGCGCCGTTTTTTCTTTCCAAGGCGGCGGCAGCACAATTGAAAAAAAATCACGGCTGCATCGTCAACATGACCGACATACATGCCGAGCGTCCGCTTAAGGCACATCCCATCTACAGCATGGCCAAAGCCGGTTTGGTGATGATGACCCATGCGCTGGCCAGCGAGCTTGGCCCGGAAGTCCGTGTCAACGGCGTCGCCCCCGGTGCGATTCTTTGGCCGAAAAATATTGATGACCTCACCAAGCAGCGCATTGTCTCGCGCACTTTTCTCAAGCGCAAAGGCGAACCCAATGATATTGCTCGCGCGATTCTTTATCTAATTCGTGATGCCCAGTATATGAGTGGCCAGATACTGACTATTGATGGTGGTCGCAGCCTGAATTCCTGAACAATTTTTCAGAATGAAATTAGCGTATGATTTTACGCAAAGAGGTGAGCCATGAAATACCCTGTAGCGATGTTATCCGCGTTTACTTTGCTTTTAGTTTCCAGTTATGCCCTTGCCGAAAGAGTTAAGCATGGAGACTGGACTGTCGATCATGCTGAGGCCTTCAATGAAGCCTATACCGAGAACGCCGCCGGTCAGTCCATCGGTTTCTGGTGCAGTACGGAAGAAGACAATTGTTTTTTCTATTTGCGCACCAACACGGACTGCAAGGAAAGTAGCCGAGCAGTTATTAAGGCGAGCACTGAGATTGGCACCAGTTCGTTTGAACTGCTCTGCCATCAAGTTGCTCACGATGGTGATTACCACTCGCTCTATTTTTTCACTGATACCGCACAGACTAAAATTATGCTCGAAGAACGCCACTACATTGAATTTTCTCTGCCCGAGGTAGACCGGATGCGCTTCAGCCTGAAAGGATCAAAACTGTCGATTAGCCGGGTCAGCAAATTAAGTAAATAAAATTTCCAGCGGCCACAGCGCCTGGGATGAACGGTCATAGTGTTTCCAAATTTCGGCCATGCTCAGGCCACTGAGTGGATGGCGTAAATCGGGAGCCAGCTCAGCTAATGGCCAGAGCACGAAGGCATTTTTTGTAATTTCATCTCGTGGGATCTGTAGACCGTCTTTATCGGTAATCAAATCATCGTAGAGCAGTAAATCCAGATCCAGCGTCCGTGCAGAAAAACGCGGACCATCACGTAAGCGCCCGTGTCGATCCTCGATCTCATGCAGTGTGGAAGATGCCTGCTGTACGCTCTCTAGCGTGTCGACCCCGGCAACCATGTTGAGAAAGTTATCACCAGAAAACCCCACCGCTTCGCTTTCATACACCGATGACAGCAACACCTCGCCATAATGTCGACGTAGCTCTGTCACTGCGAGACGGACATGTTTTTCGGCGTCGATATTACTGCCAATGCTGATATAGATTCGCGCCATGGGAATTATAAATCAGGTTTGATTCCGCGTTCGATGATTACCCCAACATCGCGTGCGCCGCGTACCGCGCCCTGCTTGTTCAGGCGCAGGCGCAGCCAGGGCACATTGAACTCGTCGAGAATAATAGCGGCAATCTTTTCTGCCAGCGTTTCCACTAATTGAAATTCACTCTCGCCGACAAAGTTGATCAGGCGCTTGGCCACGGCCTTGTAATTCAGGGTATCTTCAATGTCATCACTGGCCGCGGCTTTGGCAATGTCGGTGGCCATTTCAATATCCAGACTCACCACCTGCTTGACTCGGCGTTCCCAGTCATAGATGCCGATAATGGTTTCGATGCGTAAATCGCTAAGGTAAATAATATCCATGAGAGAAAGATACAAGGTAGAAGATACAAGATACAAGGGGCGTACCGATTTTCTTGTATCTTTACCCTTTTCCCTTGTATCTTTCGCTCATGGATACTCTTGATTACAGCCTGATCGCAGCTGCCTACCTGTTTGGCTCGATTTCCACCGCCATCATCGTCTGCAAACTCATGGGGCTAGCCGATCCACGTTCGCAAGGCTCCGGTAATCCCGGCGCAACCAATGTGCTGCGCGTAGGCGGAAAAAAACCTGCCGCCATCACGCTGGCCGGAGATTCCCTCAAGGGCTTATTGCCTGTTTTGCTGGCTTGCTGGCTGGAGGTTTCGGATATGACGCTGGCGCTGGTTGGACTGGCGGCATTCCTTGGCCATCTGTATCCGGTGTTTTTCGGTTTTCGAGGTGGCAAAGGGGTTGCCACCCTGTTTGGCGTGTTGTTTGGTTTGCACTGGGGGGTGGGGCTAGCCACGGTGGGTAGCTGGTTGTTTGTGGCCAAAGTTCTGAAAATCTCCTCGCTGGCAGCACTGGTCGCGAGTCCGCTGGCACTGCTTTATATATGGCTAATTATTCCTTCACAGGAATTTATTATGATAACGGCACTGATGACGGTGCTGCTCTATTGGCGACATCGCAGCAATATCCAGCGTTTGATACAGGGTGAGGAAGAGTAAATATCTCCGCTACAAGCAAACGGGATATCAGCGTATGAGGGTTCGCCTTTAGGTGAATATGTGCAGTTAAAGCCGTCGCTACAGAATTACACGGCAGGCAGATTTTCCAGCTCCCACCTCGGCATAGCGCCGAAGCCCAGATCTTCCTGCTGCCCGGCGAGCAAACGCTGGCAACCGGCAAAGGCGATCATTGCACCATTGTCGGTACAAAATTCCAGTCGCGGATAAAACATCTCAGCACCCAGCGTGGTAGTCATCGCCTGTAGCTTTTCCCGTAGGCGCGTGTTAGCGCTTACTCCCCCTGCAATAACCAGTCTGTCTAAGCCTGTTTGAGTGAGTGCGCGTTTGCACTTGATCGCAAGGGTGTCCACGACCGCCTGCTCAAAGGCCAGCGCCACATCGGCTTTGGTCTGTTCATCCTGTTCGGGATCACCCTGAATATTTTTCTGTAAGGTATTCAGGCTAAAGGTTTTCAGGCCACTGAAACTAAAGTCCAGCCCCGGCCTGTCCACCATCGGTCGGGGAAAGGTAAAGCGCTCGGGATTACCCTGTAAGGCTAACTTCGAAATGATCGGACCGCCCGGATAACTCAGCCCCATCATTTTTGCGACCTTGTCGAAGGCCTCGCCCGCCGCGTCGTCCAGCGTGTCACCCAGCAATCGGTATTGCCCGACCCCCTTGACCTCGACCAGCTCGGTATGACCACCTGAGACCAGCAGGGCAACGAAGGGAAAGGCTGGGGAATTGTCCTCCAGCATCGGCGCAAGCAGGTGGCCTTCCATATGATGTACCCCGATGGCAGGCACATCCCAGGCCCAGGCGAGGCTGCGGCCAACCGCTGCGCCAACCAGTAGCGCCCCCATCAACCCCGGTCCGGCAGTGTATGCGACCCCACCGATTTGCCGACTCTGAACCTGTGCTTCCTCCTGCACCTGCCGAATTAAGGGGATAATTTTGCGGACATGATCCCGTGAGGCCAGCTCCGGCACCACGCCGCCGTATTCCGCATGCAGCGCTATCTGGCTGTAGAGGGCATCCGCCAGTAAGCCGCGCTCACTGTGATACAGGGCGATACCGGTTTCATCGCAGGAGGTTTCGATTCCAAGTACTAACATAGGCGCTATTTTCCTGTATCTGGCACATTTTTTCTCGACAATTTTGCGGGTTGACGCCTTTTCTTATCTGTCGGCGTATTTTTTTTGCAATTGCCCGATAAGGGGATTAAACTTGCGCGCCCTGCCTGTAGCAGGTTGAACCGAATAATTTTATCTAACTGAGGTAAATGGTAGATGCCATTTGTACGCGTAAAAGAAAACGAACCCTTTGATGTTGCTCTGCGCCGCTTCAAGCGCGCCTGTGAAAAAGCCGGTGTTCTGTCTGAAGTTCGCCGTCGCGAATTTTATGAAAAGCCGACGTCCATTCGCAAGCGCAAAATGGCTGCTGCGGTTAAGCGTCACCAGAAAAAAGTCTCCCGCGAACGCGCCCGCACCAAACGCCTCTATTGATTTCTGCGGTTTCCTGCCGCCTCGGCAGGAAACGCATCTCTGAGCTATGAGCACCGAAATTCTCACTTCCCGCATTACTGATGATGTTAAAACGGCCATGCGCAGCAAAGACAAGCCACGTCTTGGCGTGTTGCGTCTGATTACCGCCGCGATTAAACAAATCGAAGTCGATCAACGCATCACTCTTGACGATGATCAGGTTATTAGCGTGCTGGAAAAAATGCTCAAGCAGCGCAAAGACTCGATTGAACAATTCAGCAAAGCTGGTCGTGACGAACTGGTGGCACAGGAAGCCTCTGAAATCGAAATCATTCAGGAATACCTGCCTGAACAACTCTCTGAAGATGAACTCAAGAGCCTGATTGACGATGCCATCAGCGCCACCGGTGCTGCCAGCATGAAGGACATGGGCAAGGTTATGGGCATGCTCAAGCCCAAACTGGCCGGACGTGCCGATATGGGCTTGGTCAGCAAAACCATCAAATCAAAACTGAGCGGCTAACCCCAGCCTCCTGACTTACTTACCTCCAGCCGAGGTTAAAGAGAAAAGATACAGGATACAAAAGGGAATCTGTGTTTACCCTTGTATCCTGTATCTTTTCCCCTGTATCTTAATTTAATGGCCGGCCGCATCCCCCAAACCTTTATCGACGATCTGATCAACCGCGTTGATATTGTCGAAACCATCGACAGTCGCGTACCGCTTAAAAAAGCCGGGCGTGAATACACTGCCTGCTGTCCCTTCCACAACGAAAAAACGCCCTCGTTTACGGTCAGCGCCACTAAACAGTTTTATCATTGTTTTGGCTGCGGCGCTCACGGCACGGTAGTGGGCTTTTTGATGGAATATGATCATCTGAGTTTTCCCGAGGCCATCGAAGATCTGGCACGGCAAACCGGGCTGGAAATACCCTATGAAGCGGGCTCACATACAAAAGCTGATCCTGCCCGGCAAAAACAAAGTCAGGATCTCTACGCCATTCTCGAACGTGCCGATCAATTTTATCAGCAGCAACTCCGTCAACATGCCCAGTCGCAACGCGCTATTGATTACCTGAAACAGCGGGGGTTGAGTGGGCAGATTGCCGCTGAATTTGGCATTGGTTTCGCCCCGCCCGGCTGGGATGGCCTGATTCTCCACATGGGCAATAGTGAGGCTCTGCAGGAGCAACTGGTCACCACGGGAATGCTGATCCGCAAGGATGAGGGGCGCTGCTATGATCGCTTTCGTGATCGGATCATGTTTCCCATCCGTGACCAACGCGGACGCTGTATCGGTTTTGGCGGACGCATTCTGCCCGATGCTGAAGAAAGTAAAAATCAAGCTAGCGGAGCGAAAAAGCCGGCAAAATACCTGAACTCCCCAGAAACCCCGCTATTCCATAAGGGCAGGGAACTTTATGGTTTGTTTGAAGCCCGGCGAGCCTTGCGTGATATTCCCCGACTGCTGGTGGTCGAAGGTTATATGGATGTGGTGGCACTGGCCGAAGCCGATATTCGCTATGCGGTGGCGACCCTTGGCACCGCTACCACCGGGGATCACCTGAATCGCCTGTTTCGCCTTTGCAACGAAGTGGTGTTTTGCTTCGATGGGGATCGTGCCGGGCGCGAAGCCGCCTGGCGGGCATTGGAAAATGTCCTGCCGATCATGCAGGATGGCCGACAAATTCGCTTTATGTTCCTGCCCGATGGCGAAGATCCTGACACTCAGGTGAAGAAGATCGGCAAGGCTGCTTTTGAAACCGCAATAGATGCTGCCCAGCCTTTTTCAGAATTCTTTTTTGCACGCCTGAAAGATCCCCTCAACATGACGAGTCTCGATGGCCGCGCCCAGCTAGTCAGTCAGGCTCGCCCCTTGCTGAACAACTTGCCCGAGGGGGTAATGAAACAAATGATGCAGCAGCAGCTTGATCAGCTTGCCCGCCTACAGGCGCAAAATTTTAGCGTGCCGACTCCGACCCAGCGCCGCCCTCCTCGTAGCCGTACGGCAGTTTCTCGCAGCCAAAATGCTCCGCCCTCGCTGGTTCGCTATATTTTGCAGCGCTTGTTGCACCAGCCAGCACTGGCTCAGCAGGCAGGTGATCTCAGCCGCTTCAATCTGGGTGATATTCCCGGTTTAGATTTACTTCTCGAAGTTCTTGAAATCCTGCAAATAC
Organism: uncultured Thiohalophilus sp.; assembly: GCA_964539595.1. Lineage (GTDB taxonomy): Bacteria > Pseudomonadota > Gammaproteobacteria > UBA6429 > Thiohalophilaceae > JAADGZ01. The sequence continues at coordinate 25,161 of CAZIJT010000022.1, forward strand.
ATACCACACTTAAAACGAGCAGCCTGATTGAGCGTTTCCGGGAAAGTGAGAAAGCCTCACATTTGCAAAAATTGGCTATCTGGCAACCGGAAGTGGGCGATGATGCATCGCTGGCAGAGGAGTTTGTTACCGCGCTAAATAAACTGGAGCAGATGAGCTTACAACAGCGGCACGATGCGTTGTTGGCGCAATCCAACCTGGGGCAGCTTTCCACAGAAGATGAAAATGAGTACCGCGAGTTGTTTCAAAAACTAAAGCAATATAAATAATCATTATAAATCATGAACTCAGACTTGAAATCAACGACGCATGCCTACACTAAGCCAATCCGGGTTTTACCTCAATGGTGAGAACCCATAGAAAAACTAGCAAAAAAGCGCGCGTAGATCTGGCATAAATCAGACTTTCGTGTAAACTTGGTTGGTTTTTCGTTGCCGTTTATGGAACCGACTAAAATGAATCCTGTCAGAGCACAAGTAATGGATCAGAATCAACAGCAATCACAGCTTAAAGTATTGATCGCGAAGGGGAAGGAGCAAGGCTACCTGACCTATGTCGAGGTCAACGACCACCTGCCCAACGATATCGTCGATCCCGAACAGATCGAAGATATCGTCGCCATGATTAATGACATGGGCATCCGGGTATATGAAACCGCACCCGATAATGACACTATCCTCGAAGCCAACACCACCGTCGATGAAGATGCCGCCGAAGAAGCCGCGGCGGCACTGGCCAACGTTGACAGTGAATTTGGCCGCACCACCGACCCGGTGCGCATGTACATGCGCGAAATGGGCGCGGTTGAATTATTGACCCGTGCCGGTGAAATCGAAATTGCCAAACGCATCGAAGACGGTCTTAGCCAGATGCTTTCCGCACTGGCAATTTACCCCGCAACAGTAGACGAACTTCTTGCCAGCTTCGACAGATTCGAAGCGGAGGAAATGAAGCTTACGGATATTATTTCTGACTTCATTGATCCCAATGCGCCTGACAATATCCCCACCCCAGCCGAAGTTGCCGCCAGCCGTGAAGCTGCCGCCAATAACGAAACTGAAGAAGTGGTTGATACCGGCCCGGATCCGGATGAGGCGCGTGAGCGCTTTGGAAAAATCCGCAAATTACAGAAGCGCGTGATCGCGGCTATCAGCAAGCATGGGCATACTGATAAAAAGTGCGAAAAAATTCGCACCGAGCTGATCGCAGAAGTCATGCAACTCAAGCTGACACCAAAAACGGTGGATCGTCTGCTCACCAATATGCGCAACCTGATTCAGGATATTCGTCGTCATGAAAAAGTGATTATGCATGCCTGTGTTGATGAAGCGCATATGCCGCGTAAGGAATTTATTACCTCCTTCCCGCAGAGTGAAACCGATCTGAGCTGGCTGCAAAAGCACATCGATGCGGGCGCAAAGTATTCCAGCGTGCTCGAAGAACATCAGGAAGAAATTCTGCGCGCCCAGCAAAAATTGTCTGCACTGGAAACCAACAGTGGTATTGGCATTACTGACATCAAAGACATTAACCGTAAAATGTCGATTGGTGAGGCCAAGGCGCGCCGCGCTAAAAAGGAAATGGTCGAAGCTAATCTGCGGCTGGTGATCAGTATCGCCAAAAAATACACCAACCGTGGTCTGCAATTCCTCGACCTTATTCAGGAAGGTAACATCGGCCTGATGAAGGCCGTGGACAAATTTGAGTATCGTCGTGGCTATAAGTTCTCAACCTATGCCACCTGGTGGATTCGTCAGGCGATTACCCGCTCCATTGCGGATCAGGCACGTACGATTCGTATTCCCGTGCATATGATCGAAACCATCAACAAACTTAACCGTATCTCTCGGCAAATGTTGCAGGAGATGGGTCGTGAAGCCACCCCGGAAGAGTTAGCCGAACGCATGGAAATGCCGGAAGACAAAGTACGTAAAGTGCTGAAGATCGCCAAGGAACCGATTTCCATGGAAACGCCCATTGGCGATGATGAAGATTCCCATTTAGGCGACTTCATCGAAGATCAAAATGTCATCTCACCGGTTAATTCCGCAACCTCATCGGGGCTGTCAGAAACCACCCAGCAAGTATTAGAAGGACTCACCGCGCGTGAAGCCAAGGTACTGCGGATGCGTTTTGGTATCGACATGAATACCGATCATACTTTGGAAGAAGTCGGCAAACAGTTTGACGTAACCCGCGAACGTATTCGTCAAATTGAAGCCAAAGCCCTGCGTAAACTGCGGCATCCCAGTCGCTCTGATCACCTACGCAGTTTCCTCGATATCGAGTAATAAAAATGGCGTCTTTAAGACGCCATTTTTTTATCTATAAAATAAGACCTTTTATAAAATTCTTGTTAAAATACTGCTTATTGGGCCTATAGCTCAGTTGGTTAGAGCAGGGGACTCATCAAATGGTGCGTTCA
>CAZIJT010000023.1:0-25669 GCA_964539595.1 uncultured Thiohalophilus sp.
GTTCCACACCGCTGGTGTCGTAGGCAATAGTGTTAGCGCCAATATTTTGAAATTCGTAGAGGGCGATGATATTGGATTCATGTCGCTGGCCGCCACTGGCGATGATGCCGTGTTCCATGCGCAGGGCGCGGCTGGGAACCAGATCACCGTCTACCGGCGTTGGCGTGATCGGATCGGCGTAATTGCTGATAGTCGTTTGTAGCTCTGTCGCATTATTGCTGCAGTCGCTCCAGCAGTTATGGAATTCATCGCGTAGGCGAATTACCAGACGTGAGTTGGACGGGTTGTCCAGATCGATCTTGCTTTTAACGGCGGCCAGTGCAGCGTCGATATCGCTGTTGGCGAAAAAGGGTGCGGTAGGTGTGGTGGCGGATTCGGTGTGGCAGCTGTTGCAGCGTTGTACCAGCAGAGTATGAATATTACTAAACAGGGCACTGTCGGCTGAGAAGCTTTTACTGCTACCGGGTTCAAGCTGGTTGAGCGTCGGTGCCTTGAGTTCGATCTTGCGCGGGGCGGTGCTGACGCTGCCAATCCAGTTGTTGATATAGGCGACAATAGTATCGGCGCAGACCTGGGGAATGGGATCCCAGCAGTTATGCCCCCCGGCGACCTTGCTGACTAGACGCGAGGCGGCGGGATCTTGCAAGTTCACGTAAGGTATGCCAGCGGAGTTAGTGCTAAAGACTTCGCGGTAGGCGAGGTTGACATCATCGGTGCGTGCAAAGGTGGGGTTTTGGCCGACGCTTTGGTTATGGCAGCTGCCACAGCGATTGGTGCTGTTTAAATTATTTAGTCCATCCCAGACGGTGAGTCGAAAAGACTGGGTATCGGCGGTGGCTGGAGCGGGACCGGTATATTCGGTCGAAGCAACCGTCAGGTTAGGGGTGGAGGCAGTTTCTGCACCGCCGCCACAGGCGCTAATAATAGTAGTAGCTGCCAGCAGCAATAGTCCTGGCTTAAACAAAGCTGAAGTTGAAAACAGATTCTTTTTCATAATGGCGTGCGTCAGTTTGGTGATCTTCATTTTCAGTTCCCCATGCAGTAGGAAACGGCATCGGCGAATACGCTTTTCAGCTTATAGCCGCTGTTTTTAAAATTACTGGTCATGCTGCTAATTTGTGTGCCGCTCGGCTCATGCAGACAAACACTACGAAAAACTTTTTTTACCTGACAGCTAGCGAAGGCCTCGGTCTGTGCCAGTTCCGCGCCCATGGATTTTGCACCTGCGCCACTGCCGGGCAGGGCGGCATCCCAGCCGAGTACCGAGTTGGGGCCTTCGCGCCAGTAGTTGTCCCAGTTATCGTTGGGGGTGATGTAGCCATAGGGAAAGACGGTGGCATTTTGCAGGAATTTGGGTTGTACCCGGTTGCCAGTTTCCGGGTCGTTGCCGGTGTTGTATTCCAGTTGCCCGGTATCGGGATCTGTGTTGTAGGTGAAATCGTAATAAGCATAGGCCTGCATCAAGGGATCCATGCCTGCATGACAGCCACTACAGGCATTGATGTAGATGCGGCTGTCGCCACCGGGGCTGCGGCTGGCATCCTGACGAATGCGGTCGGTGGCGCGGGTGTTGTCCTTGATCTGTTCCATGTCGACACACAGATGGTTGAGCAAGGTAAAGCGAAACATGGCGCGATTGGTGCCATCCACAAAGAACGCGCGGGCAGCGGCGCGGGTGGTAATTACACCGGCGGTGGCATTAGCCGGGAGACCGGTTTCGGCTGTCTGAGTGCTTTCTTGCAGGGCGTTAATATCACTAAGATCGATGCCCTGCGTTTCCATTTCTTGGTAATGAAGGTTGTTGCTATTTGAATAACCGGTTAGCCCCAGATTGCTGTTACCAAGGTAGAGAATGTTGCCAGAGAGTATTTCACGGAAATCTTTATCGTCACGGATGATGCCAATAACTGTGGCGGTGTAGTCGTTGAGTGAGGCAAATACGGTTTGATCTTCGTTGGTCCACGGGGTGATGAAGTTTTTCAGGGTGACATTGTAGAAGTTGCGGTTGGCCATGGCGCGGTCGGCGGCAGCGGCAATATTACTGTTATCAATATCGGTCGCCATCAGCCCGAGAACGCTGTCAGTCGGTGGTACACCAGCAAGGCGATCATGGATACGTCGTGCCTGCTCGCGGGAGCCAGCGTGCAGGGTGGCAATCTGGACAAAGCACAACAGCGTCACAAAAGTGAGCATAAACAAGCTGTTATAGTGTCTGTTTTTCTTGTCGGTCATCTTGTCTGTCCCCGTTATGCGAAGTTTCTGGAACCTGTCCATAATAGTACTGGTAAATACTTGGATATTTCGTGACCACTGCCTCAGAATGCTAAAACCGTTTCAGGCGATAATCCAAACTGTCTACCGGTTCAAAAAACAAATCTGCGATATGAACTGTAATTGAGGTGTAGTGACTGAAAACACGCAATCTGTTGAATGACAAAAACTATGAATAAAGCAATTGAATCTCTTATCCATACTGTACATCCGCGTACAGTGATTAATGCTGGCGTGCTGGTGTTGATCGCGCTGTGGTTGCAGGCCTGTGGCGGCGGGGAAGCCGGAGATGCGGGGGAGGCGGTTGATCCTATTATTCAGGATTCTGGCATTGCCTATGTTAAACGGCCAATTCCGATGGATGCGCAGACGGGGGAATTGATTGATGACGATGCCCGCGATCCTCAGCCTTACCGTGCGGGGGGTGATCTGTATTATCGTACGCGTGCGCTGCCCAGTGCGCTGGAAACCAATATTACCGGTAGCATCACCGGCGGCGTGGGTGATGTAAAAAATGTGCAGGTTTCCTATGACGGCACGAAACTGCTGTTTGCCCTGCGTCTGGCGGATATTCCTGAAGATCAGTTATTGCCTGATCAGCAACAACCGAGCTGGAACATCTGGGAATATGATATTAGCAAAGAATCGCTGCGCCGTATTATTTCCTCAACACTTCGCGCTGAAAGTGGTGAAGATGTTTCACCGGCCTATTTGCCGGATGGCCGTATAGTATTTTCCTCCACGCGCCAGCAGCGTACCCGCGCTATTTTGCTGGATGAAAATAAATCCCAGTTTGTTTTACAGACTGACGATGGTTCCGGCCCGGTGTTTTCCCTGCATGTGATGAATGCGGATGGCACGCAAATTCAGCAGCTGAGTTTTAATCGCAGCAACGATCTTGATCCGTTGGTATTGCAAAGCGGTGAGATCGTATTTAGTCGCTGGGACAATATTCGCGGGCGAGATCGCATTAGCCTGTATAAAATGAATGCCGATGGCAGCAACACGCAGCAATACTATGGCGCGCATAGCAACAACACCGGGACTGATAATTCGACGGTGCAGTTTATGCAAACACGGGAAATGCCGGATGGGCGGATTCTTGCGTTGACGCGTCCCTTTACCGGTACTTATCAAGGCAGCGACATTGTTATGATTGATGCCAATAGCTATATCGACGCAGGCCAGGCTATTGCCGGTCGTAGTCGCCTGCAATCAACTGCCCAGCTATCGGCTACGCCGAGCAATGTGCGTAATGATGCGCAAGTGTCGGCGGGGGGGCGTTATCGCGCTGCATTCCCACTCTGGGATGGCACCCGGCGTTTTTTAATTAGCTGGACACAATGCCGCTTGCAACAGACGGATGCTCGGATCCTTCCCTGTACGCCGAGCAATCTGGCGGATACCAGTTTGCAGGAAGCACCACCACTGTATGGCCTGTATGTTTATGATCTGGACAAGCAAACTCAGACGCCCGTATTCACGCCGATGGAAGGCATCATTTATACTGATGTAGTGGCGGCCAATGATCGTCCTTTGCCGGTTATTTACCGAGCGCAGAACAATCCGGCATTTGATCAGACGCTGGCCGATCTGGGCGTGGGGATTTTACATATCCGCAGCGTCTATGATCTGGATGGTGAGTTTAACAACCTTGGTGCTGATGTCTCGATTAGTTCAATCACCACGATGGCCTCAGGGGCGACGGCGTGGAGCGCACGCCCGGCACGTTTTCTGCGCGTGCTGAAAGATGCGGCCGTGCCTGAAGGTGTGCGTGGTGATACCTTTGGTCGAGTGGAAGCACAGGTGATGCGTGAGATTGTGGCCTATGCGCCGATTGAACCCGATGGTTCGGTGAAGGTGCGGGTACCGGCGGATGTGCCGCTGATGATCAGTATTCTGGATGAGAATGGGCGGCGGATTAGCTCACCGCATTTCAACTGGATTCAGATCAGCGCCGGTGAAACCCTGACCTGCAACGGTTGTCACGATCATACTAGCGGTAAGCCACATGGGCGCGCCGAGGCGCGTGTTTCAGTGGTTAGTGGGGATAGCATGGCTACGCGCCGCAACCGAACGGATGCCTCGGCGATGAATTCGGGTATCGATCTGGTTTTTAATGATTTCTGGTACGGCGTAGACAGTGATTTTAGTTATCGCTACGCCGATCTTGAGACTACCGCGCCAGTTGCCCCTGAATGTTTGAATGACTGGAATAATGCCTGCCGCATCGTAGTTAACTATGCCACCCATATTCACCCGTTGTGGGCGGTCTCGCGTGAGGTGATTGATCCCAATGATGGCGTTACCGTGTTGCGCGATGACCGCTGTACTTTCTGTCATAGCCCCATCAATCCGGCCGATGGTCTGGCGCGAGTGCCTGCGGCGCAGCTTGATTTAAGTGATGGTGATTCACCCAACCCGCGCCAGCTGGAATCATATCGAGAACTGTTTTATGGTGACCGGCAACTGGAAGTCGTGGGCGGCGCACTGGAGGTGCGGCGGGTGCGACGCGAGGATGCGAATGGTGATCCGATTCTGGATATCGATGGCAATGAGATTTTTGACACCTTCGGTGTTGGTCCATCACTGTTCGCGTCATCCTATACCGCAAGAGGCAGTTACTTTATTGAAAAACTGACGGAAACGGAGCTGGATGCAAGACGTGGTTTGAAAGCCGATGACGGCTCGCAAATTTATTTTAATGGCGGAACCTATGTAGATCACAGCGACATGTTGAGTCCGGCGGAATTGCGTTTGCTTTCAGAGTGGCTTGATATTGGCGCACAGTATTATAATAACAGCTTTGACGTGCCCTGAGCGCAACCTGTAGTTCACCTTCTACCCTTCGGGCACAGGTGAGCGGCACAGTTCGCCTGAAGGCGAACCTACAGGGGGGCGCATTTATGCTCCGGGTGTCAGTTCAGCTGTAGCGGAATTTCATGTTTTATCAGGGAATCTTATTTTTTTGCGGCTTGTTGCTGCTGGCCGGTTTCGCACAGGCGGAGGATGACTATCCGCGTGTGCAAGTTGCCGATCCTTATCTGGAAATGCAGACCGGTGCCGGTAGTGGTTATCCCATTTACCACGTGGTCGAGCGTGGCGAGTGGGTGCAGATTCTTAAGCGCAAGACTGAATGGTTCAAAGTGCGCACGGCCAAGGGTAAGGAAGGCTGGGTGCGACGTGAGCAAATGGAACAAACACTGACCCCGGCTGGGACGGCGTTGGAGATTGCTGACGTGGCGGAAGGGGACTTTGTTGGCAGGCGCTGGGAAATAGGCATTAGCACGGGTGATTTCAGCGGCGCGACCATCATTAGCGCCTGGTCCGGCTATGGTTTTACCCGCAACCTGTCGATGGAACTCTCCGCCTCACATGTGCTGGGCAGTTATTCCAGCAGTATTATGGGCAACGTAGCACTGCTTGCGCAGCCTTTTCCCGAGTGGCGGTTTTCACCCTATTTTACCCTGGGCACGGGAATCATTCAGACTACGCCGAAGACTTCACTGGTACAGACACAGGATCGCACTAATAATACCTCCCATGTTGGGGCAGGTTTGCGGATTTATTTGGCTAAACGATTCACACTACGTTTTGACTATAAAAATCTTGTGATCTTTAGCAGCCAGGATGACAACCAGGAAATAAATGTATGGCAAATTGGTTTTTCAGCATTTTATTAAAATCGAGTTTTTTGTTGCCGATAATCGTCAGTAGCTTTATTAGCCTGTCGGTTACGGTTGAGGCAGCCGAGCAAACGCTAAGCGAGGAGAAGCCAGTGATTGAGCCGGAAGTTTACCGGCGCGAAGTGCATGAGGCAAAAATTGACAGCGAGAACTTTGAAGCTACGGCATTTACCGGACTGATGAGTGTCGAAGATTTTGGGGTGAATAATGTGATTGGCGCGCGTCTTGCCTTTCATGTTTCAGAAGGCTTTTTCTTCGAGGCCAGTATTGGCCAGACCAAGACTACCGAAACCAGCTATGAGCGGCTTAGTGGCGCGGTGGAATTGTTAACCGATGAAGAACGGGTGCTGAGTTATTATAATCTATCGGTGGGTTATAACCTGTTACCGGGGGAAGCTTTCCTAACGCAGAAGCTGGCGTTTAATACGGCCTTTTATTTGATTGGCGGTATTGGCAGCACTACCTTTGCGGGTGATGATCGCTATACCATCAATTACGGTTTTGGTTATCGCTTTCTTGCGACTGACTGGATGGCGGTGCATGCCGATATGCGTAATCATGTGTTTGATATGGAATTGCTAGGTGAGAAGCGTTCGACTAATAATATTGAAATGAGTTTTGGCTTATCAATTTTTTTCTGACAGCAATCAACTTTGACTGGATATAGCGGAGAACAGTATGAATAAGAAATGGTTTTTAACTCTGAAACAGATTGTATTGATGGCAACTGTTTCGATGTTTTTATTGGCAAGTGCGCATGCGGAATCTGAAATGGCACCTAATTTTACGCTGAAAAGCCGTAGTGGAAAAAACATCAAGCTGAGTGAGTTTCGTGGGCAGGTGGTGCTAGTTAACTTTTGGGCGTCCTGGTGTGGCCCCTGTCGCGAGGAAATGCCGATACTGGAAAAACTGTATAAAAAATACAAGTCGTTGGGCTTTGTGATTCTTGGTGTTAATGTCGATGATAAACCCGCTCAGGCCGAGTCTTTATTAAAATTAATTGATGTCAGTTTTCCGGTGTTGTTTGATGCGGATAAAAAAATCAGTGAAAAATATAAAGTAACCGCGATGCCCAGCAGTTTCTTTATTGATCGTGATGGTAAAATTCGTAGCGAACACAAAGGCTATCTGCCTGAATATGAGCTGCTGTACAGAAATGAAATTAAGAAACTAATCCGTGAATAAATTAGTGAAAACCAGTTCGCTGTTGTTAGCGCTATTACTTGCCGCCTGCAGTGCGCCGACACCCTGGGTTAAACCGTATGAACGCGCTCGTCTTGCGGATCCAATTATGAGCTTTAGTCGAGATCCGGTTTCCAGTGCCTACACCAACCATGTTTATCAGGCGCGTGAAGGCGCGCGTGGAGCGGAGAATGGTCAGGGTGGTGGTTGTGGCTGTAACTGATTCTGCTACTGAAAGATTGTGCTTCGACAAGCTCAGCACAAACGGTGAGACCTCCAGACTTGTGATGCCCCTCGTTCGCCCTGAGCGTGTCGAAGGGCATCACATAATAAATGTTATCCCCCCTGAAATGAAAAAATACGGGCACGCTATTTTAGTGCTGCTTGCGAGCCTGTTGTTCTGTCAGACTCTGCTGGCGGCGGTTCTGCCTGAGGATCGGGCTGATGCGCTATTTCATTCCTATGACGGCGGTGGTGTGCAGGTGACCGGGCCTTCAATTTTAGTGCGCAAAAGTATCGGCAAAAGTGTTTCGGCATCGGCCAATTATTATGTCGATGCGATTACCAGTGCATCGATTGATGTGGTTACCACGGCCAGTGCCTATGAGGAAAAGCGAACTGAAACCAGTGTTGGAATGGACTACCTGCATGCTGACACCATCATGGGGCTTAGTTATACCAGTAGTAGTGAAAATGATTATGAGGCTTCAACGGTAGCGTTTAATCTAAGTCAGGAATTGTTTGGTAATATGATGACCGTTAGCATGGGCTACGCACAGGGTAATGATGTGGTGGGGAAAACCGGTGATTCCAATTTTTCTGAAGATGTAAATCGCCAGCAGTACCGTCTGGGGCTGTCACAAATTTTAACCAGGAATTTGTTGTTGGGGCTGGGGTTTGAAACGGTTACCGATGAAGGCTATCTGAATAATCCGTATCGCTCGGTGCGCTATCTTGATGCCAGTAGCGCTAAGGGCTATAGCTATGAGTCAGAGAACTATCCGGGTACGCGTACCAGTAATGCTGCGGCTGTTCGGCTTTTATATCACTTGCCGATCCGGGCTTCGATACATGGAGAATATCGTTTATTTGATGATAGTTGGGGAATTATCGCCAACCATATTCAGCTAGGCTATACCCATGCGTGGCGAGGTAGTTGGATCTTCGATGTAAAATATAGAATATACAAACAGAGTAAAGCGGATTTTTATGCGGATTTATTTCCGTTTAGCCAGTCACAGAATTTTTATGGGCGAGATAAGGAGATTAGCACTTTTGATAGCCAGACTATTGGCGTTGGTGTTAGCTATGATCTCGCGCGTAACTGGCATGCCGTGGAGCGTGCCAGCGTGAATTTTAAATATGATTATATTTTGTTTGATTATAAAGATTTTCGCGACTTGCGTGATAGCAGCAGTAGCGCAGGTGGCGAGCCGTTATATAGTTTTTCTGCCAGTGTAATACAGTTGTATTTTTCGCTCTGGTATTAATTATTTAATCCTACGCTGTAATTTAGAATCGCCGTCGAAAATAAATTCGTCCACCTTCACGGTTTCCTGCTGACCAGTCAAAGCCGATACTGGCGCTGCGATCAACGGCCACATCAATCCCTGCGCTATAACCTGTGCTGGTATCTTCGCGGAAGTTAGTGAGGCTGGATACCGTACCACTGTTGCGTTGTTCACCTCGGATGCGGTAACCGTTGACGGCAAGTCGAATACCTATTCGCTGTCCCAGGGGTATTCGAGCCAGCAATTTTGCTTCTGACTGTGTCCATACATTGTTGACGCGCTGGTCGGAGCCATATTTCTGTGTGCTGTTATATAGGAAAGACAGGTTTAGTTTCAGACTGAGATATTTTGCCTGAATAATTTTTCCATCAAGCTGCATACCTGCATAATAGCCGGTGGTGAATTTCCCTACGTCAAGGGGGTTATCTGCCTGACTGAGATCCAGATAACCTAGTAACAGACCACCCGACAGATGAGAACTTAGCGTTTCAGACCAGCCAAAACCTGCACGACCGATGCGGGTGCGGCGTGTTTCATTATCATAACGCCAGTCTGAGTTTACGGATTGTAAGTGTACATTGAAATCCACCCGCCCCTGATAGTCGAGTGTTTGCGCATTTAGCAATGTCGGAAGAAAAAATAAACTGGCAAAACTCAGGCGCTTAATGTTTGTGCCAGCATGTTGGAAAAATGTGTGTACTGCCACTGTTTGAGCCGCCTGTTAGAATGTGTGAGTCAGGGGGCTAAATTAGCAGATACCAGCGGTACTGTCATTAATCTCTACGGGTTAAATTCCCCGCTGCTTGCAGCGAACCTACCACTCATCACCCGTCAGCTTGCTGCGGGGAAGTTTATTGGTCTTTATAAGGTCTTTGACCAGCGCTGATCAAATTCGTCGATGCTGCGTTCCAGGATGGCTTTGCTTAAGTAATGTGAACCTGCGTTTCGTTGTATTCGACGTGGTGGACGGGGTTTTTCATAGCCGATATTGAGCAGGCGCTTTTTCAGCGAAGGCGTTTGAAAATTAACTTTGGGGTGTTGCAGGGCTGTCTTTAACCAGCTTTTAATGTCATCTGCTAATAAGCCATTTCGCATAACCTTGCTCATGTTGATATAGGGCAGATAGCCGGGTGAGGGTTGTCGATGAGCCAGCTGATTTATTTTCGGCCAGTATTTTTGTTGCAGGAAATTTTCTGTAATGATGGTCTGCGAAAAAAGCTCAGCCATATCCTGGTCGTTGGTAACATCCAGAGCATAGCGATCAGCCCCAAGCTCATGCAACTGCTGGGCAAACAGGCTACAGGTGTGTACCAGTTGTGAATAAACACGCAACAGGCTGGCGAGTGGCAATGCCAGCGTGGAACTTTGTGCCAGCGCATGACTGTATTGTTGCCAGGTATTACTCATGCTGTTGAGCCAGAGCAGAAAAAACTGTTCACGTCCCGATGCCTGTCCTATGCGCTTTGCCAGCATGGCGTGAAACTGCTCGGGAGAATAACAAAGCAGTACCGGCAGGCCGATGACAAGACTGTGTTTAGCCTTGAATGGCCAGGCTAATTTGGATGAACTAAATACGTGAATATCGAGACTTTCATCCAGCAGGATTTGCTCAAAGTTATTGATGCGATAGGTCTGACAGAGTTCATCAATGGTTTTATGCAAAGTCGGCACGTCACTGCTGTCTAATTGATACCCTTGAGGTGCGCTGAAGTGCAGGCGAAACAGGGGAATGCTGAAGCCAATAGCGGCAATGGCCGCAAGCAACTGAATGAGTGTGTCGATGGGCATGCTCAGGCTGTTTTGTATTGACCAGGATGAGATCAGATGACCGATCAGTACCACACTGCTGAGGGGGAAGAATAGTAGTAACAGATAACCGAACAGGGCGATGGGTGTGAGGCTGGCCAGGTAAATGCGGGGATGAGCGCCAAGCCAGGATTCCAGTAAGATGAATAACTGTTTTTTGCCAAAGGTGCGTAAAAACCGGGGGCGGAGTTTCAGGGCTATACTTTGCATGCGGGTCACAGTATCGGGTTGTTGAGGGGACTATTAATACAATAGTTCAGCCACAACAGAAAGCCTGGACAGCGGTCACAATTTGCCCGCCTGAAGTCGTGGCCGTAGGTGAACAGGTTCACTATTCTGAAATTTATGAACAGTAATGCGGGTTGGGTGAGCGAAAGGTGCGTTGCTTGAATCCCCGCAGCTTGTTGTGAGCTCTTGTAGGTACGGCTTCAGCCGTACATGTTCGCCTGAAGGCGAACCTACAATAATAGATACCCCGTCTGTCGGACAGTTCGGGAGGCGCTAAATCATTAACGTTTACTGGTTGGCAAGTTTGCCGTTACGAGTACTGATGGTATGGGTATGTACCGGGTAGTGGTTTTGTTTGCGATCCTGAAAATATTTTTGCAGGGTGAAATGAATGGTATGAAAGGCCAGCTCGTCCCAGGGAATATCCTGTTCATCAAAGAGTTTAACGTCCAGACTTTCAACCCCGGGGTGAAATGTTTTGTCGCATAATTTTGCCCGGTAGATAACATAGATCTGGTTGACGTGTGGCAAGCTGATTAGAGTGTAAAGTTGCAGCTTGTCGATGTTGGCGTTGGCTTCTTCGACTGACTCCCGTTCGGCAGCCTGCTCCAGGGTTTCGGCATTTTCCATAAAACCAGCAGGCAGGGTCCAGAGTCCGTGACGCGGTTCGATAGCGCGTCGGCAGAGTAATACCTGATTTTCAGCGTCCCCGTTGTCCCAGACCGGCAGGCAACCGGCGATAATTTTTGGATTCTGGTAATGGATGGTTCCACAGTGATCGCAAATATAGCGCGGGAGATTGTCATCATCCGGTATGCGCAGACTGACCGCTTGGCCGCAGTGGCTACAGTATTTCATTAAAGATTCATCAGTTGGTTTGTTGAGTCTGAACAGCCTCGCTGTACTTGAATTATAATACTATCTTTTTGCTGCTTATGGAGAAGGAATGAGCCTGAATCTGCTGAAATTTGTATCCCAGCTGAAATTTTTGTCACAGGCACGGCGGCTGGAATTCTATCCGCCTTTTTTGCTGATGCGGGTCAAGGTACTGGAAATCAGTGATAACTGGGATCAGGTGCGGTTGAGGTTGCCGCTGACTATGGTTTCGAAAAACATGGGGGGGTCGATGTTTGGTGGCTATCAGGCGGCGTTGTCAGATCCCATTGCCGCGTTGGCCTGTGTCAAACGCTATCCTGATATGGACGTGTGGACGCGCCATCATGTGGTGGATTTTCGTAAACCGGGCGATTCGGATCTTGAGTTACGGTTTGAATTTCCGGCGCAACTGGATCAGCAAATTCGACAGGAGCTGGCGACAAAGGGGCGTAGCACGCCAACGTTTGAGTATGCTTTTTACCGAGAGGACGGCCAACTTTGTACGCAGGTGAGCAGTACGGTGGCAATACGCCCACAAGGTTATCTGTCAGATGTAGGCTCCTGTAGCGAATAGCGGGGCGAGATTTTTGTTTTGTCTGACCGGGACAGGTACAATAGCGGTTATTTTTCCGGGTTCTTCCCCGACATAGCGCGGACAAATGCCGCGTTTACAAAAATACAATTTCCAGGACATGTTAATGGGTACAGCAAAAGAGATGAGTTTCGACAACAAAAAAAGTAGCTATAGCCGAGAAGAATTGCTGCAATGTGGACGGGGCGAGCTTTTCGGACCGGGCAACGCTCAGCTACCTGCGCCACCGATGCTGATGTTTGATCGCATCACCCGTATCAATGACGATGGGGGCGAGCATGGCAAGGGCGAGATTATTGCCGAGCTGGATATCAATCCGGATCTATGGTTTTTTGCCTGTCATTTTGACGGTGATCCGGTGATGCCAGGTTGTCTGGGACTGGATGCCATGTGGCAGTTGATTGGTTTTTACCTGGGCTGGAAGGGCGGGCCGGGGCATGGTCGGGCACTGGGTTCCGGTGAAGTTAAATTTACCGGTCAGGTACTGCCAACGGCAAAAAAAGTGACATACAAAATTGAACTTAAGCGGGTGATTATGCGCCGCTTGATCATGGGTATTGGTGATGCCAGCATGGAAGTGGATGGACGTGAGATCTATACAGCAAAAGATCTTCGCGTAGGGTTATTTACTTCGACTGAAAATTTTTAGTACCTTGGAAATAATTTTGTGAAGGTACTTATCCAGTTTATTTGGGTTACGTTATATGACAACTAATTTTAAGACACAACGGCGGGTTGTTGTTACCGGTCTGGGCATTGTTTCCAGTATTGGTAATGACAAGAATGAAGTGTTGAATGCGCTGCGTGAAGGCCGTTCAGGTATCGAGTTTTCTCAGGAATATGCTGACATGGGTTTTCGTTCCCATGTGCATGGCCAGATTCATATCGATCTGAAAGAACAGATTGACCGCAAGTTACTTCGCTTCATGGGACGCGGTGCAGCGTTTAATTATATTGCCATGCGTCAGGCTATCGAAGATGCCGGACTCAGTGATGAGGATGTGTCGAATATTCGTAGTGGACTGGTGGTCGGCTCAGGTGGCCCTTCTACGGAATACATCGTAGAAGCCGCCGACATCATGCGCGAAAAAGGCATTCGCCGAGTTGGCCCGTATATGGTCACGCGTACCATGTCGAGCACTAATTCGGCCTGTCTGGCCACGCCCTTTAAGATTAAGGGCGTGAACTATTCGATGAGTTCGGCCTGTTCAACTAGCGCTCATTGTATCGGTCATGGTGCTGAATTGATTCAGATGGGCAAGCAGGATATTGTTTTTGCCGGTGGTGGTGAAGACGTGCATTGGACCATGAGCGTGCTGTTTGATGCCATGGGTGCGCTGTCATCCAAATATAATGAAACACCAACAACGGCTTCGCGTACTTATGATGCCACTCGTGATGGTTTTGTGATTTCCGGTGGTGGTGGCATGCTGGTTCTGGAAGAGCTGGAACACGCTAAAGCGCGTGGAGCGAAGATCTATGCTGAGCTGGCAGGCTATGGCGCAACCTCGGATGGCTATGACATGGTGCAACCTTCCGGTGAAGGGGCTGAGCGTTGTATGCAACAGGCAATGGAAACCGTCGATCTGCCGCTCGATTATATCAATTCACATGGCACGAGTACCCCGGCGGGTGATCCGCCCGAATTAAAAGCCATTCGCAATGTTTTTGCGGACAAGATTCCTCCCATCGCCTCGACTAAATCATTGACCGGGCATGCGCTAGGCGCGGCAGGTGTCAATGAAGCGATATATTCTATTTTGATGATGGAAAATAATTTCATTGCTGCTTCGGCAAACATTACTGAATTGATGCCGGAAGCGGAAGGGATGCCGATAGTGCGTGAGCGACTGGATGATCAAACACTCAACTGTGTGATGTCCAACAGCTTTGGTTTCGGTGGTACCAATGCGACATTGGTGTTCAGTCGTTTTAGCGAATAAACGCCAGTTTTTTTGTTAATCTCTACGGATTAAATTCCCCGCTGCTTGCAGCGAAGCAACATCGTAGGTGCGGCTTCTACCCTGCGGGCACAGGTGAGCCGCACATGTTCGCCTCATGGTGCCCGTAGGGTAGAAGGCGAACCTACCACTCATACCCCGTCAGCTTGCGGCGGGGGAGATTCATTAGCAAAATAAACCAGCTAGCCGGTTTGTTCTTTCGTATCTTCCGCGTGTGCAATAATTTCTTCGTAGCGACCCAGCAGCAGTTTTAACTGTTGCAGGGGTTCACGTAGTTCACTTTCTGCATGACTGGCCAGGAAGGAAATCAAGGGGTAGAGCTGCTGTGTGAGCGGCAGTATTTGTTGTTCAAGAAGTTCGGTGTTGCCTTCCTCAATCAGACGTAGTGCGGTAGTAATATCGATATTGCTGCGCGTATAGTCTTTACGCAATGATTTAATTACAACCTGATTGCCGCCTTCTTCAACAGCTTTTTGCAGGTATGTTTCGGTTTCTTCGACCAGACTTTCGATGCTGACATCTTTACTCATCAGCGGTTCGAGCATGCCAATGCTGACCGTGATGTTGAGCGTGTGCTGCCCAGCTTCAAAATCTACGGCATTGATTTCTTCTCGCAGACGGTTGCCCAGTTGCATGGCATTGTCGATGTCGGTATCACGCAGAAGCATGGCGAACTTGGCCAGCCCGATGCGTGCCACCATGTCTTCCTTACGCACCAGTTTTGATAATACACCACCTGCTTTACGGAGTATGGTGTCCGCAAAGTGTTTGCCATTGGCGATAAAAATGGTGTTGAAGTCATCGATATCCATACGCAGAATAATGAACTGTCCACCGTGGCGGCGAGTGTAGGATAAGGATTCTTCTGCGGCTTTCCAGAAATAGCGCCGTCCACCGAGTCCGGTGAGTTCGTCAATGGTCGCCTGTTGTTCTAATTTATTTGCTGTCTCGTTAAGCTTTTTACTGGTTTGTTCAAAATGGATATGTGCTTTGGCGCGGGCTTTGAGTTGTACTGAATCGAAAGGTTTGGTGATGAAATCGCTGGCTCCCATATTAAGAGCCTGTTCCTTGGTTTCGTCATCGTCATCTTTGCCGGTGATAATGACCACGGGCATGTCCTGAAAACGCGCGTCTTCGGAATCGCGCATTCGCTGCAACAGGCCGAAGCCATCCAGATAAGGCATGGACAGATCGGTGAAGACGATCTGAATTTCCGTATCATTAGTGAGGATTGTCCAAGCATCTTCACCATCATTGGCTTCGACCACGTCGTAATCTTTGCCCAGTACCTTGGTCATGGCTTTACGCATGACTTTGGAGTCATCGACAGCGAGGATTCTGGGCTTGGTGATGTCTTCACTCATGCGCTATTCTCAAAATATTCTCAGATTACTGTGTCTATCGGCAAGGAATCCGTTAACATTAGTCGGCATATGGTTTATGGCTAAATTTCAAGGAGTTAAGAATGCGTTATTTTATTTTGCTGGTGTTTTTAAATCTGCTTGCCAGTCCTTTACAGGCAGGGTCGGAACGGGACAGTTATATGCGCCTGTTTTCCATTGACGCGGACTATGCTGATGTACGAGAAGATCTGGAGCTGGCAATCACGGATCGGGGCATGATCATTAATAACGTTTCGCATATAGGCAAAATGCTGGCACGCACAGGCAAGGCGTTGGGCGCGGCTAAACAAATTTTTGTCGAAGCAGAAGCGCTGGAATTCTGTAGTTCGGTTATATCTCGAAAAATGATGGAAGCTGATCCGCACAACATTGTTTTCTGCCCCTATATTATTACAGTCTATACGCTGCCCACGGAGAAAAACCGGGTTTATCTTGCTTATCGTCGGCCTTTACCGGTTGGCAGTCCCGCCTCGAAACAATCCCTGCAAGTAGTAGAAAAATTGCTACAGGGTATTGTGGATGATGTATTGAACTGATTTTACTGAGCTGAAAAAATAGTCTGATCGGTTTCACAATTCACCGAGTTTTTGTCGGAAAAGCTAAAGCCATTCGCTTATCTTGTCGCTATAGAAGCTGTCTTTAATTGATTTGCCGGATAGCTTTTTCATGACTCCCCAGGATTTGGTAACAGGTGTAATCAGGCTAGTGTCTCTGCCTGAGGTGTGTTTACGGGTTAATGAAATGATGGAGGAACCGGCGACCACCGCAAAGTCGCTGGGTGAAGTGATTAGTCGTGACACCGGACTTACCGCGCGTTTGCTGAAAATTGTTAACAGCTCGTTCTATGGTTTTCCATCGAAAATTGAAACTGTCTCACGCGCCGTTACGGTCATTGGTCTACGTGAACTACGGGGGCTGGTATTGGCTGCTTCAGCGGTAGAAACCTTTTCCAAAATTCCCACCGAGGTACTCAACCGCGTACATTTCTGGCGGCATAGCGTGTATTGCGGCGTGGTTGCACAATTGATTGCCGAAGAATGCAAGGTGCTGCATAGCGAACGCCTGTTCGTTGCGGGCCTGCTGCATGATATTGGTAAACTGATTATTGCTCATCGCCTGTCAGATGAAATGAAAACTATTCGTGATCGAGTTGCCGCAGAGCAACGATTTGATTTTGAAGTTGAGCAAGATATTCTGGGCTTCGATCATTCTGATGTTGGCGGGGCGCTGTTGCGGGAATGGAAAATGCCGCCGACCTTGTGTGATGCGGTGCAGTACCACCACCGTCCGGCCGATGCGGAAGAGAGCCTGATGGATGCCGCAATGGTGCATCTGGCTAATACCATTACCGGGATGGCGGAAGACGGTCTGGATGTGGATATTGAAACTATGATCCAGCCGGTTGATGAACAGGTGTGGGCGGTACTGGGCGTTGATGCTTCAATTATTGAAACCGTTTCCAAAAAAGCCGGGCCGTTATTCACGGATGCGCTGGAAGTGATTTTGCCGAAGAGCTGTTCTGTTTAGTCTATTTTTGAAATAATTTTGCGAGTGCGGTATGTTGCAGGAAATGTGCTGCTTAGCGGAATCGTATGTCTTCTCCTCTTTCCCCGATAGATGAATTGCTGCAGATCATGCAGCGTCTGCGTGATCCCGAATCAGGATGCCCTTGGGATCAGCAACAGACCTTTGCCAGCCTGATCCCCCACACCCTTGAAGAAGCCTACGAAGTTACCGAAGCGGTTGAAAATGACCATCCGGAAGAACTTGCTGGTGAACTAGGTGATTTGCTGTTTCAGGTGGTGTTCTACGCCCGCATTGCTGAGGAGCAGGGCGAGTTTGATTTTGCTCAGATCTGCCGTGCTATCAGTGACAAACTAATTCGTCGTCATCCTCATGTCTTTGCTGATCAGCAGGTAGCCTCGGTTGCCGAACAGACTGAAGCCTGGGAGCAACACAAGGCGCGGGAACGGGCAGAAAAAGCAGCAGGAAAAACGCGGATACTGGACGGGGTTAGCCATGCCTTGCCCGCGTTGACCCGCTCGCTGAAACTACAGAAACGTGCGGCACGAGTTGGTTTTGACTGGCCAGATATTCAGGGCGTGCTGGCGAAAGTGCAGGAAGAAATTACAGAAGTGGAAGCTGAACTGGAAGAACCCGTGAATCTGGAGTGCATGCAACATGAAATCGGTGATCTGTTGTTTGCAGTGGTCAATTTGGCACGCCATACGGGTATGGATCCGGAAAAGGCTTTACGTGTGGCCAACCGGCGGTTTGAATCACGCTTTGCCCATGTGGAAGATAGCTTGAATGGTGCCGAAGGCCTGAGGCAGGCTAGCCTTGATGAAATGGAAGCGGCCTGGGTGGAGGCTAAACAGGCTGAAAAAGATAGAAAATAAGACCGAGTCTGAATATTTCTGAATGTTGCAAGAC
This sequence comes from uncultured Thiohalophilus sp., assembly GCA_964539595.1. Lineage (GTDB taxonomy): Bacteria > Pseudomonadota > Gammaproteobacteria > UBA6429 > Thiohalophilaceae > JAADGZ01. The sequence continues at coordinate 17,950 of CAZIJT010000023.1, forward strand.
GCATAGGCAGAGTGGATAATTGGGCACTTTCGGGGCGTGGCTAATGGACAGCCAAGCAAAACCGCGACTTCATGGATAGTTCTGGTGCGATAAACCCCGTGTCATTCATGTACAAAAAATAACAGGGGTTTTCATGGAAAATACTAATACTGCGGCTGATGTGCTGTTTATCCTGCTCGGAGCCATCATGGTGTTAGCCATGCATTCCGGCTTTGCCTTTCTTGAAGTAGGCACGGTACGTAAGAAGAATCAGGTGAATGCGCTGGTTAAAATTATCAGCGACTTTGCCGTGTCCACCATCGCCTATTTTTTCATCGGTTACTGGGTGGCCTATGGGTTAGGTTTTTTTGAAAGTGCCCAGGTGCTGAGTGAAAAAAGCGGCTATGAGCTGGTTAAATTCTTCTTTTTACTAACCTTCGCCGCCGCGATTCCGGCGATTGTGTCGGGCGGTATTGCCGAACGCGCCAGTTTTGTTCCGCAGCTGATTGCCACGTTTCTTATTGTTGCGCTGGTCTACCCCTTTTTCGAAGGCATTATCTGGAACGGTAATTTCGGTATTCAAAGCTGGATTGGTGAAACCTTCGGTGCGGAATTTCATGATTTTGCCGGTTCAGTCGTGGTGCATGCCATGGGCGGCTGGATTGCGCTGGGGGCGGTAATCCTGCTAGGCCATCGCCATGGTCGTTACAACAAAGACGGGGTGATTGTTGCCGCCCATCCGCCGTCCAGTATTCCTTTTCTCGCCCTCGGTGCCTGGGTACTGACTGTGGGCTGGTTTGGTTTTAACGTCATGTCAGCGCAGACATTGGAAGCAGTGAGTGGACTGGTGGCGGTTAATTCACTGATGGCGATGGTCGGTGGTGTGCTGACCGCATTACTGGCTGGGCGTAACGATCCGGGCTTCGTACATAACGGGCCATTAGCCGGACTGGTCGCGGTTTGTGCTGGTTCTGACATCATGCATCCATTGGGTGCGCTGATCACAGGCGGCGTTGCCGGTGCCCTGTTTGTCTGGACCTTTACCCTTTGTCAGAATAAGTGGAAAGTCGATGACGTGCTCGGTGTTTGGCCATTGCACGGACTCTGTGGAGCCTGGGGTGGGATCGCTGCCGGTATTTTTGGCACCACCGCACTGGGTGGACTGGGTGGCGTAACCTTTATGGGGCAGCTCGCCGGAACCTTGATTGGTATCGTCGTTGCACTGGCCGGTGGCTTTATTATCTACGGCGTATTGAAATCAACGGTCGGTATTCGCTTGACGCAGGAAGAGGAGTACAAAGGTGCGGATTTGAGCATCCACCGGATTGCGTCTGAGTCGGTGGTTGATTAAGGGTTAAAATCAAACGCAAAGACGAGGAGGCGCAAAGTCATATTGAATCTCCGTTGGCTTTAGTTCCCTTGTAGGTTCGGCTTCAGCCGTACCTACATATGCAGATACCCCGTTCGTTTATTGCGGAGAGATTTATACAATAAAATTTTTGCGTGCTTTGCGCCTCCGCGTCTTTGCGTTGAGGCCTTATCGCTATTTCACATCAAACCCATAAATCAGCATTTTCGACATTAGCTGTGGTGCATCAAGATAGGGCACGGTGTTGTTTTCCCGAATAATCGCTCGGCCTTCGTTGGATGAGGCGAATTTGATAAAATCTTTTGCCAGTCGCGACGGTCGTGGACTGGTGACAAGGTAGAGTGGTCGATAGAGGCCGTAATTACCATTCTTGACGTTTTCAAATGTGGGTGACTTGCCATCAAAGTTGAGTATCTTGACCTTGCGTTTACGCGCACTACTGATGCCGGTAATGGCCATGGCATCAGGATCTTTTTCGCAGGCTTTTTCCAGAGGCCCGGAAGATTTGCTGACGTGTGAGCTTTTGAATTCCATACCACTGTCTTTGAAAATATACTGGCGAATAGCATAGCCGACACCGGATATTTTACCCCGGCGAATATAAAGGTTAATTTCTGCGTCCCGACCGCCCACCTGCTTCCAGTTAGTGATCTTACCGGTATAAATTGCCCTGATCTGCTGCATGCTTAAATTGTTTACCACGTTAGAGGGATGGGCAATCACTGCCAGTGCATCCCAGGCCACGGGATGCAGGGAGGCATAAAGCTCAGACTTTTCAGAACCGGGTAGAGACATGCGACAGGTACCGCCCATGTCCAGTTTGCCCGCTACGGTATCCCGGATTCCACGGGTTGCCCCACCACCTTCCAGACTAATCTGTACGCCTGTTTTATCTGTGTAGGCTGCCGCCAGTTCTTTCATAAATGCTTTCTTGGTAATCCCACAACCCGCCCAAGAGAGTGTATTATTTTCGTCCGCTGCATGAGGGCTTAAGGTAAAACTTAAAAAGAGAATCGAGATTAAAATGATACGATGAACATTCATGTGCTGACCTGCTATTTTTAAAGTAGTGTAGCGGAGCAATTTATAAAGACTAACTGCGTTATTATTGTTACAAAGACTATTGGTGCGTTGTTTTTATTCCATAAATATAGTATAGCTTGATGGTATCACATTTATCCGGAAGGTAATTAAGGGTGCAGTGGATGAATAAAATAATAACTCGGTTGCTGATGCTATCAGCGTTACTAGGGCTGCTGAATGCTTGTTCAATGGGCAAGATCACGGTGCGCGCATCCTTGCCGATGATCGAGGGCGGCATCGTTGCGATGAATCGCGAAACCGATCTTAAACTGGCGAAGGCGGCCATCCCCGCTAATATGGGCATGCTCGAAGGCATGCTGGTCAAAGATCCCGAAAACCGAGTGCTACATGAGTATGCGGCGCAGGGTTATTACGGCTTTGCCTATGCGTTTATTGAAGACCATGATCGCCAACGCGCATCAAAACTTTACTATCGTGGTTTCAGGCATGGGCGGCTGGCATTAGCGGATCATGATTTGACCGAGACACAACTCAATGGCCATCTGGATACGCTACAACTGGCCTTAAATCAGTTAGATGAGGATGCAGTCGCGGCTTTGTTCTGGACAGCCTCTAACTGGGCAAAATGGATTGATATGAATCGTGATAGCGCGGAGAGTCTGGCGCAAATGCCCAAGGCGGTGATGCTGATGCAACGAGTGCTTGAGCTGGATGAAAACTATTTTTTAAGTGGCGCACATATTTTCTTTGGCGCGTATTACGGCGGTCGTTCACCGATGATGGGCGGGGACTTCGCACTATCAGAAAAACATTTTAATCAGGCACGCAGCAATAATGATAACAAGGTACTGCTTGTCGATCTATTGCAGGCGCAATATCTGGATCGGCAACGTTTTGATCGTGCCGCCTTTCACCAACGGCTGCAAAAAATTATAGATGCGCCGGTGGATTTACTTCCAGCACAGGGACTCATCAATACTGTTGCCAAACAAAAAGCCGTGGAATTATTAAAGAGGGAAGAGCAATGGTTTTAATTCGCTACGGCCTGCTGGCTTTATGTTTATCGCTATCATTTAATGCGGCTGCCAAAGATAGTTGGGAGTTTAAATTTGCCACCTTGATCCCACCAGATACCGCATGGATGAAAGAAATTGATCGTTGGGCAGCAGAGGTTGAAAAAGAAAGTCAGGGGAGGCTAAAATTTAAAATCTATCCCGGCGGCATTATGGGCGATGAACCGGATGTGTTGCGCAAAATCCGTAGTCGACAATTGCATGGCGCATTTTTTACCGGCTATGGTATTGGCCGAATTTATTCGCCAGCAAGGGTGCTGGAAATGCCCTTCCTGTTTAAAAACACTGATGAGTCTGATTACGTGCGTGATCAGTTGATGCCTGAAATCACGCAAGGTTTTAAAGAGCATGGTTTTGAATTACTGGGCTGGCCGGAGCTGGGCTTTATTCACTTTTTTTCCAAACATCCTATTCGTTCATTAGAGGAGTTAAAAACCCGCCGCATCTGGTTGTGGCAGGGTGATCCCATGGGCGAGGCCTTTGTTAAAGTTGCCGGTGTGGCACCGATTCCACTTTCGATTATGGATGTTTATATGCAGTTGTCGGCCAAGCATGGCAGCATTGACACGGTTTATAATTCACCCTTTGGCGCGTTGGCGCTGCAATGGCATACCAAACTAAAATATGCCACCAATATTCCGGTGACCAATGCGATTGGTAGTCTGGTAGTGAGCAATCGTTTTTTTGATAAGCTGCCGACTGATTTACAGCTACTACTGAAACGCACAGGAAAAATCGCCGGTCAAAATATTAATAAAATTGCACGACGTGACAATCAGAAAAGTATCGAGCTCCTAAAACAGAGTGGAATTGAATTTATGTGGGACTGGAACGAAAAGGAATTTAATGAGTTGTTATCCATGCGCGATCAGGCGGCAAAAATTATGGCGCAGTCCGGCTATATTCCACATCAATATTTTGAACGCACACGAAAAATGCTGGAAGAATTTCGTGCTAGCAACGTGAGCAGCGGCAAACCCTGATGCTGCACGCGTTTAAACGGAGGCTGCTGCAACTTGAAATGGTGGTCGCCTCCAGCAGTTTAATGTTATTGCTGCTACTGATGTTAATTCAGATTATTGCACGTAATGTTTTTGAAACCGGCTTTCCTCTGCTGGACGTAATTTCCCGTCATCTGGTTTTATTCGTGATCTTTTTCGGTGCGGGTCTGGTAACTGAACAGAGTCGGCACATTAAAATTGATGTGCTGGCCAACCTGCTTTCTCCACAGCAACAAGCCCTGTTGATGCGCCCTTTGTTAGCTTTGGGGGGGATGCTCTGCGCCACACTGGCCTGGTACGCCGGACTGTTCTGGCTGGATGAGTGGCAGTATGCGCCGGTTAATGAACGCTGGGCAGCGGCGCTGGCGATTGTGATCCCGATTGGTTTTAGCGTGTTAGCGTTGCACTTTCTGCTCTTAAGTTTACCCGGTTCGCAAGCGGAAATAGAGCCAAATTCAATGACGGATTCGGACGAAGCAAAAAGCCCATGACCATCATTGTGGTTGTTGCCCTGATTTTGCTGGCGCTGTTTGGTTTGCCGCTGTTTGTGGTGTTGGGGGCAGGGGGTATTTTTGCCAGCATCAATGCCGAGCTGGATCCGATGATTCTGATCATCGAGCTTTATCGGCTGGCGACGCAACCCAACTTAATGGCTATTCCGCTGTTTACCTTTGCCGGAATGATTATGGCGGCAGGGGGAAGTCCACAACGATTGATCCGACTGTTCGACGCCCTGTTCGGCTGGATGCCCGGCGGTCTTGCCGTGGTGACGGTTATATCCTGCGCTTTTTTTACGGCGTTCTCCGGCGCATCAGGCGTCACCATTATTGCATTAGGCGGCCTGTTATACCCGATGCTGAAACAGGCGCATTATCCCGAGCGTTTTAATCTTGGTTTGTTAACCTCATCGGGTTCGCTGGGCTTACTGTTTCCGCCCAGTATTGCCATTTTGTTGTACGGCATTGTTTCGGGTGTGAGCATTGATGATCTATTTATGGCGGGCATTGTTCCCGGCTTGCTACTGCTGTTGATTCTATCTGTTTATAGTTTGAGCGTGGCGCATAAAGCCGATGTACCCAAGCACGCCTTTTGTTTTGCAGAGATGCTTACCGCTGTGCAGGGTAGCCTCTGGGATATCATGCTGCCGGTGGCCATTCTTACGGGTATCTTTGGTGGTTTTGTCACGGTAACCGAAGCTTCCGCTTTCACTGCTGCCTATGCTCTGTTTGTGGAAACGGCGGTTTATAACAAGCTGAATCTGTGGCGGGATGTTCCTCGGGTGCTGAAGGATTCAGCCGCGCTGGTGGGTAGCATTCTGATTATTCTGGGAGTGGCAATGGGGCTGACGAATTTGTTGATCGATACTCAGCTGCCGATGCGACTGCTGGCGCTACTGGAGCAGCACATCAGCAGTCAGTTGCAGTTTTTATTATTGCTTAATTTATTCCTGCTGGTGGTCGGTGCAATGATGGATATTTTCTCTGCTATTGTGGTGGTGGTGCCGCTAATCCTGCCACTGGCTACACGCTACCAGGTTGATCCAGTACATCTGGGCATCATCTTTCTCGCCAATCTTGAAATTGGTTATCTAACGCCTCCCGTCGGCATCAACCTGTTTATTGCGTCTCAGCGGTTTGGAAAACCAGTGCTGACCCTGTTTCGTTCGGCCATGCCATTTTTGTTGTTGATGTTGATCTGGTTGTTGCTGCTGACTTATATTCCCTCGTTAACCCTGTGGTGGCAGTGACATTCCGGGCGATCTTTTAAATTGCTTTGGGTGCTATTCCCCGCCGCTAGCGGCGGGGTTGTTTATTAAAACGTCAGGGAATGCCGCAGGTTTAAAACAGGCTTTTATTGATCCACATATGCACGGCAATGGAGGCCGCATAGCCAACGGCAATTGCAGGTGTCCATTTCAGGTGACTGAAGAAGGTATATTTGCCGCGCGCCTGCCCCATTAGTGCTACGCCAGCGGCGGAGCCAATCGAAAGCAAGCTACCCCCGACCCCGGCGGTTAGTGTGACTAGCAACCATTGGCCGGTAGACATATCCGGGTTCATGGTCAGCACCGCAAACATTACCGGAATGTTATCAACGATAGCGGAGAGAACGCCGACGGTGATATTGGCATTGGTCGCCCCCCAGCTGTTGTACATCACTTCGGAAGCCAGTGACAGGTAGCCGATAAAACCCAGGCCGCCTACACAGAGCACTACACCATAGAAGAACAGCAGAGTGTCCCACTCGGCGCGTGCGATCTTGTTGAAAACATCAAAGGGCACGACATCGCCAACCATTTTTCCAGACTTTTCTTCATCAGGCTGGCTGACTGGGCTGAGATCTTTTTGATGGGTTTTACGCAGGTAAAAACCGAAGAACTGTAAATAGGCCAGACCGGTGAGCATGCCGATAACTGGGGGCATGTGCAGGAAGTTGTGGAAGCTGACGGCGGTAGTGATGGTCAGCAGGAACAGGAGAATTATGCGTTTGGCACCACGTTTCATATACACCATTTCGCCGGAGACGGTAGGTTTCTCGTTGGGAATAGCAAAGTGCATCAACGTGGCTGGAACCACGAAATTCACTACAGCAGGGACGAATAGCGCGAAGAAGGCCCAGAAATCGACGATGCCTTTTTGCCAGACCATCAGCGTGGTAATGTCGCCGAAGGGGCTGAAAGCACCACCGGCATTGGCGGCAACCACGATATTGATACAGGCAATGCTGACGAAGCGAATGTTGTCGCCACCCACTGCAAGTACCACGGCACACATCAACAGTGCGGTAGTCAGGTTGTCGGCGACAGGCGAGATGAAAAAGGCGAGTACGCCCGTGAGCCAGAATAGCTGACGGAAACCAAAGCCTTTGCGAATCAGCCAGGAACGCAGAGCATCAAACACTCGACGTTCATCCATGGCGTTGATATAGGTCATCGCCACCAGCAGGAAGAGCATCAGTTCACTGTATTCCAGCAGGTTGTGGCGAACGGCGGCTTCGGCAGCATGGTTGAGACCATTGCTGGCGTAGACTGCGGCGATCAGCGCCCAGATAATACCGGCGGCCAGAATCACGGGTTTGGATTTGCGCAGATGGATGAATTCTTCGGCCATCACCAGTACGTAGGCGAGAACAAATATGCCGATAGCCGCATACCCCACCGCATGTGTGGTCAGGTCTAAATGGGTGAGTTCAGCACCACTTGTGTTAGCCAGCGAAAGCCCCGGCAACAACAAAAGTAAAAAGAATGACATCAG